>NZ_NFIR01000023.1:0-59939 GCF_002159465.1 Eubacterium sp. An3 | reverse complement strand
ACTGTGCTTACATAATCTAAAAGTGCTTTCATAGAAGAACTCCTATCCTTTTTTCTTTGAGTATACCAGAAAATCAGGATGGATGTTCACAATTTATTCATTCATGCGTTTGTCGTGATTGTCTAAAGACAGTGGGATTGCGGTAGCCCTATTTCAAGATTAGCCCGCCCGCGAGTCTTCCCACAAAAACAGCGGCAGGGAAACGCATTTCTGTCTTTATTCCCTGCCGCCTGAAATCTATCTCATTCTCAGTTCAGCGCGCGCTGCGCCCAGTCCGCCGCTCCGGATCCGTTTAAAAGCTGTCCTTTCTTCCAGGAAACAGCCGGACAATGTTCCTTCAGGCTCTTCTCCGCCTTTCGGATATCGCTGCCGCCGGAGGTGGCAAACGGAATCATCGTCTTGCCGGCAAAATCATAGCTTTCGAGGAAGGTATCCACAATGCGTGGCTCCACGTACCACCAGATTGGGAAACCGATAAAAACGGTATCGTACTGCGCCATGTCCTGCACCGGCTCTGCGATGACAGGACGGCAGGATGGATCGTTCATTTCCAAAGTGCTGCGGCTCTTTTTGTCCATCCAGTTCAGATCTGCGGAGGAATACGGCTGTTCCGGGCGAATCTCATAGAGGTCTGCGCCCAGAGCCTGCGCCATCTCCTGTGCCACGCGGGCGGTTGCGCCGCTGGCGGAAAAATATGCAACTAATACTTTTTGACTCATGATACACTCTCCTTTTCCATCATTTTGTCTTATTCTTTCGCCTGTATCCTACAGGCTCTCTTTAAGAATATTTATAATTTCCTCACGATTCAGAACTTTATATCCACCCGGCATGATCAGGGTGCCGTCGGCGATGCCTTCGAGCGAATCTTTTGAACTTCTGCACGCCATAAGGCAGAATGTAACGATAATATGGCAGAGAAACCGCAGCCAGCGTCATGCCGTGGGTGGCGTCGGTGTAGGCTCCCACAGACTGTCCGAGCATGTGCACCATCCAGTCGGTGGATTTACCGCGGGAAACCAGAGTGTTGAGGGCCCAGGTAGCCGCCCACATAAGGTTGCTTCTTGCCTCGTAATCCTGCGGATTCTCATTGGCGATGCGGCTTGCGTGAACAACAGAGCGCATCAGTCCTTCGCTGATATAGTCGCTGGTATTGTCATCATCACCGGAGAAATACTGTTCACAGATATGATTAAAGATATCATAGATTCCCGCTACCATCTGATAATGCGGCAGTGTCAGCGTGTATTTCGGGTTCAGGATGGCAAACTTCGGCATGATCTTCTCATCGGCAAATACATGACCGATCTTCTGTTTTGTCTTCGGATTGGTGATGACCGCTCCGGCGTTCATCTCAGAACCGGTTCCTACCATGGTCAGCACACATCCCACCGGAAGAGTCTCGCAGTCCGGTTCTTCAAAGCGCAGGTAATATTTCTCCCACGGGTCTTCGTCACAGTTGACGGATACAGAAACTGCCTTGGCATAATCGCAGACAGAACCGCCGCCCACCGCCAGAAGCAAATCTGCCTGATGTCCGCGGGCAGTCTCCACGCCCTCATAAAGCTTATCCACCGTCGGGTTCGGCATAACGCCGGCGATCTCCGCCACATTTTTATCATTATCTTTTAAAATCTTTACCACGGCGTCATAGATGCCGTTTTTCTTAATGGAACCTCCACCGTAGATGAGCACCACATTTTTACCATACTTCGGCAGCTCCGTGTTCAGATAATCCAGAGACTCATCGCCAAAATATAACTTTGTCGGGTTACAATATGAAAAGTTTCCTAACATGTCAAGTTCCTCCTTTAATCATTGATACAAATGTATAATCTGTCTCTCCGACACATTGTCCGAACCTGCACCGCAGCGTTATCCTGCTATGACAAATATACTGCGGTTCCGTTCTGACACTATGTCAGCAAATGTACTGTAGCACTATTCTGACAAAGTGTCAATATTTTTTTTAATGGGGATTTGTCGAGGTGGAACTGCGGGTTTCGATAGAATCTGAGGATGCAGGAGCAGACGAGATTTGCGGCATCACTAAGATTGTGACAAAACTCCCGTTCCATCTCGACGGCATCTGTATCAGAGTAGCGTGCTCTTCAGTCTGATTGCCTGCTTGTATTGCGATTGTTCAATGACAATGCGAGAACAGGTCATTTATATGCAGCCTGATTCCCCATGATTGATAATATCTGCTGGTTTGCAACGTGGTACAGGATTTTTATAGAGGTGAAAAGAGTGGTTTTCCACAACACAGATGACGTTTTGGACACAGACAGACTTCGACCGCGAGCTGTGAACGAGGGCTGTCGTATTTCCTGGGAAAATATATTCTATAGGTCAGGCCGAGTGAGGGCCGAGTCGGGCGAACCTGTCTGTGGCCTTACGCCATCGTCTGTGTATCATCCCTTTTCATCTCTATAAATCCCCATTTATTCTGGACTTCATATTTATTTTGTAGTATTCTATAATATGAGTTATCAGACAGTAAAAAGCGCCTGCATCGCAAGATGGCAGGACATTTTATGAATTATTCTGAATAAAAAAACATAACAGACGGAGGTATCAGTATGAGTAAAAGTCGTGTCTGGAAGTTTCACAACGATGTGGATACCGACCAGATTATCGCTTCCCAGTATCTGCTTCTGCCGGATATTGAAGCCATGAAACAGTATACATTTGAATCTTTGGATCCTTCTTTCGCAAAGAAAGCTCAGCCGGGCGATCTGATCGTGGCCGGAGAGAATTTCGGCTGCGGCTCTTCCAGAGAGCAGGCGCCGAGCGTCCTGAAGGCCCTGGGTATCAAGGCGGTCGTTGCCAAATCATTTGCAAGAATTTTCTTCCGGAACGCCATCAACATCGGGCTTCCGGTTATTGTATGCAAAGATCTGTACGACCACGTGGAGGACGGCGGCGAGGCGGAGCTTGACCTGTCCGCCGGAACAGTCACCGTGGACGGTCAGGTATTTTCCTGCACCAAGCTTCCAGAATATATGCAGAAGATTCTGTCTGCCGGAGGGCTCATTGCATCTTTAAATAAGGAGGAGGCATAAATATGGGTATGACATTAGGAGAAAAGATCATTGCCAGAGCCGCCGGCGTGGACGAGGTGAAGCCAAATGATATTCACACGGTCACTCTGGACCGCATGATGAGCAATGACGGAACCACACATCTGACTGTGGATATGTATTACAACCAGCTGAAGAATCCGAAGATTGCCGATAAAGATAAAGTAGTCTTCATCATGGACCACAACGTACCGGCGGAGAATCCGAAAACTGCCGAAGCACATAAAAAAATGCGTAATTTCGCCAAAGATCACGGCATCAAATTATATGAGGGACAGGGCGTCTGTCATCAGATCATGATGGAAGATTATGTCTGCCCGGGCGAGCTGATTTTCGGTGCAGATTCCCACACCACCACTTACGGAGCACTGGGCGCTTTCGGAACAGGAGTGGGCTGTACAGATTTCCTCTATGCCATGACCACCGGAACTTCCTGGGTGATGGTTCCGGAAACCATCCGCTTTAACCTTCACGGTTCTCTGCGGGAGGGCGTGTACGCCAGAGACCTGATTCTCACCATCATCGGTGATATCGGAGCCAACGGAGCCAACTACAAGATCATGGAGTTTGCCGGAGACGGCGCCCACAATCTCTCCATTGACGAGCGTATCGTACTCTGCAATCTGACGGTGGAAGCCGGCGCCAAGGCCGGTATCGTGGAGCCGGATGAAAAGGTTGTGGAATACTGCAAGGCCCATGGCCGGGAAGCGGTACATATGTTTAAGAGCGACGACGACGCGCAGTTCGCCGCCGTGTACGATTATGACCTGAGCAAAATCGAGCCGGTAGTTGTCCGCCCGGATTTCGTGGATAATTTTGCTCTTTTAAAGGACGTGAAGAAAGAGAAAATCGCCATCGACGAAGCCTTTGTAGGCTCCTGTAATAACGGCCGTATCGAGGATCTGCGGGCCGCTGCCGATGTGGTAAAAGGCAAAAAGGTAAGTCCGAAGGTACGTTTCATCGTTGCCCCGGCTTCCAAAGCCGTCTACATTGAGGCTCTGGAAGAAGGCATCATCACCACATTGATGGAAGCCGGCGCCATGATCATGAATCCGAACTGCTCCGTCTGCTGGGGAAGCTGTCAGGGCGTTATCGGAGAAAATGAGGTGCTCATCTCCACCGGAACGAGAAACTTTAAAGGCCGCGCCGGTCATCCGACCTCCAAGGTGTATCTGTCCAACGCCGCTGTAGCTGCTGCTTCCGCCGTGGCCGGATATATCACAGACGAAACGAATAATATATAGAAAGGATTCGATTCCTATGAGTAATACAGAAAAATTTACCGGCAGAGTCTGGGTACTGGGCGACGATATTGACACCGATATCATCATCCCGACAGAATATCTGGCCCTGCCAACTGTCGAAGATATGAAACAGTACGGCTTCTCTCCGCTGCGCCCGGAGCTGGCCGGACAAATCAAGGAAGGCGACATCATCGTCGCCGGAAAGAACTTTGGCTGCGGCTCTTCCCGGGAGCAGGCGCCGGAGATTATCAAGGCGCTGAAGATCAATTGTGTCATCGCCAAATCCTACGCCCGCATCTTTTTCCGCAATTCCATCAATAACGGGCTGCTGCTCATCGAAAACAGCGACATCCAGGATGTGGTCAAAGAAGGCGACGAGATTACCGTCACCATGGGCGAGTCCATTGAGAAGGACGGACAGATTTTCCCGATCACTCCTCTTCCGCAGAATCTGATGGATATTATCAATGCCGGCGGTCTCGTTAAGGCCATGCAGAAACGAAACGGCATCATTGAGGAGGGTTGACATGGGCTATACATTAATTGAAAAAATCATCAAAAAAAATATCGGAGCCGATCATGTGGAACCGGGACAAATTGTCACCGTAAATGTGGACCGGGTGATGATCCACGACATTTTCATTCCATTTGTGGCAGAGAAATTTGAAGAAATGGGCTTTAAAAAGTTATGGGATCCGGACAAAGTCGTTTTAATTTACGATCATCTGGTTCCGACCAGCGCTGTGGAAGACGTCCGCCACTTTAAGATTGGCGACGCTTTCGCGGATAAATACGGTCTCACCCACGTGCATCGCAGCGACGGTATCTGTCATCAGCTTATGACCGAGATGGGATACGCCAAACCGGGCAACATCGTGTTCGGCACCGACTCCCACACCACCACCTACGGCTGCGTGGGCTGTTTCTCCTCGGGCATCGGCTACACCGAGATGGCTGCCATTCTCGGCACGGGAGAAATGTGGATCCGCGTTCCGGAAACTATCAAAGTCGTCATCGACGGCGAGCTTCCGGCAAATGTATCGGCAAAAGACGTGATTCTCCGGCTCATCGGAGAC
This sequence comes from Eubacterium sp. An3, assembly GCF_002159465.1. Taxonomy (NCBI): domain Bacteria; kingdom Bacillati; phylum Bacillota; class Clostridia; order Eubacteriales; family Eubacteriaceae; genus Eubacterium; species Eubacterium sp. An3. The sequence continues at coordinate 54,536 of NZ_NFIR01000023.1, read as the reverse complement.
CTGCGCGCTGACGGCGCCACCTACAAAGCTCTGGAGATCACCGGCTCTGCCGTGGATACTATGAGCGTGGCTTCCCGCATGACCATCTCCAATATGGCCATCGAAGCCGGAGCCAAAGCCTGCCTCTTCCGCCCGGACGAAAAAACCTGTGAATATTCCAAAGTATCCATGGAGGACGTGGACTGGCTTTACGGCGACGACGACGCCAGCTACTGCAAAGTCATGACCTATCAGGCGGAAGATCTTGTTCCTGTCTGCGCCTGCCCGTCCCAGGTGGACAACATCCATCCTGTATCTGAAGTGGAGGGCACAGAGCTTGACCAGGTATTCATCGGTTCCTGCACCAACGGCCGTCTGGAAGACCTGGCTGTGGCAGCCAGAATCCTCGAAGGAAAGACTGTTGCCTGCAAGCTCATCATCACCCCGGCCAGCCGCCAGATTTATCTGGACGCCATCAAAGCCGGCTACATGAAGACTCTGGCCGCAGCCGGAGCCATCATCACCCAGCCGGGCTGCGGACTTTGCTGCGGACGTGCCGGCGGCATCCTTACCGACGGCGAGAAGGTCCTCGCCACCAACAACCGGAACTTCCTGGGCCGCATGGGTACCTCCAAAGTAGGCATCTACCTGGGTTCCCCGGCCACCGCGGCCACCTCAGCCATCTACGGTAGGATCACTATGCCGGAATAGACAATATCTAAAACAACGGCAGAATGGACATCAGCCTCCATTCTGCCGTTTTCTTATTCTCATTTATTTATCATTCTATTATGCAACAGTTATCAGTCCTCTCCTTCCACAATCCGCAGATTCCACGGTTCCAGCGCCAGAGTTTCCCCTGTCTGAATTTTCTGTCCGGTGAGGAGTTCCGTTCCTTCACTGTACTGCCAGGACACTTCCTGTTTTTCGGGCGAGTAATTCAGATAATACCTCACGGTCTTTCCGTAGTCATTTTTTCCTTTTCGTACAATAACCGGGAAACACTCCTGTGGCAGTTCCACGCCTGCGGCCTGCAGTACAGTTTCAAGGATGGAGGTCAGCAGTTCTTCGCCGGTCATACAGCCCAGATAGAAAGCGGTCCCTTTCCCGTAAGAATTCCGGGTAAATGCCGCGTATTCTCCCCAGTTATAATGATCGTAGGAAAGAAGGGTTTCGGCGGTTTCCGGCAAGAGAAGTTCCATAAAAATTCTTGCCTGCATGTCAGACGCCAAATAACCTTCGTCCGGCGTCGTACCCTCCGCCCTCTCTCGTTTCTGCTGCTCTCCGTGCAGGCACTGCAGAAGTTTTCCTGTCAGCCCCACATGTTTCGGGAAGGCAAACTGATGGTATTTCACGCCAAGGCACTGACAGAGGATATGAGGCTGCACATCGTGACTGACCTTCAGGTTTTCATTGGAGAAAGCGGTTTTGAAGGTGACAAAGAGGGTGCCGCCATCTGCCACATACTGATTCAGCCGTTGGAGAAGGTCGTCGGGAGCGGCGTACAGGGCCGGAACGATGATGGCTTTATACTTGTCAAGGTGTTCCGATTCCGGCCAGATAAAGTCACACTCCACATTCATGCGGTAGAGGACGTCGTATATCCAGCGCAGCACATCGTTATAACGGATGCCGTGATTGCCGTCGGCAGAGGCCTCGATACCAAACCAGTTCAGTCCCGTGAGAGCCTCGTTGCTGACAAGGATAGCGACATCATTGCGCTTTTTCAGGTTCACCAGATGACTGCCGGTTTCTTTCCATTCCTGTCCGATCACACAGGCTTCCCGATACGTCTCATTTTCTTCAAAGTCATGGCTCAGCAGCCCTTTCCAGTATGTCTCCATAGAGTTATGGATGGAATGCCAGTGCCAGTACATAACGCTGTCGGCGCCGGAAGCCAGATGGCTGTATGCCTGCAGGCGCAGCTGTCCCCTGTACGGCGTCCAGCCGGGCCATCCCTGGGCCTCTGTCTCTATGACCAGATAATTATCATTTTTTAAAGACCGGGTCATGTCGCCCCCAAAGGCGATCTCCGCGCCGGTCAGTTCATCCTGGGAGGGATGATATATATCCACTCCGGCGATAGTCAGCGCCCTTGCCGCATGATAATGATTGACTTCCGGCTGCACGCCGTAAGAATATCCCCGCCATTCAAAATCAAAATTGTGAGTGATAAACTGATCTTCTCTCCGGTATTCGCTGACGATGGCCGCCTGCCAGGCGAGGAAATCGTCCACCAGAGTCCGCTGGAACTTTTCAAACTCCGCGCCCAGACTGCCGTTTACGGTACCCCGGATGTCCGGAAAATCCTCCCAGGCGTCAATGCGGTTGCTCCAGTAGTCAAGTCCAAACTCATGATTCATGGCGTCAAGATCGTTATGGAACTTCTCCCGGAGATATTTCACGAACTTTTCCTGTACATTTTTTCCGGCCGTGCCATAATTTTTCGTCTCATTGTCAATCTGAAAACCGATAACACATTTCCGGTGAGCGGTACATTCCATCAGCTTCCGGATCACCCGCTCCGCGTAAAAACGATATACCGGATGGGTGATATCCATGATCTGACGGGAGCCGTAAAGCGCCCGTCCCTTCACCGTCGTCACCAGCACATCCGGATGAGACTTCACCATCCATGCAGGGACGGCGTAGGTGGGCGTGCCGATAATCACGTGAATACCCGCCTCTTCCATGGCGTCCATCACCCGCTCCACATGAGAAAAGTCAAAAACGCCCTCCTGCGGTTCGCAGGTACTCCAGGTGGACTCCGCGATCCGCACGGTATTGATGCCCGCTTTTTTCATCAGAGCCACATCCTGGTCCAGACGGTCATACGGCATATATTCATCATAATAGGCCGCGCCAAAAAGTAGTTCTTTCATCCAAATTTCCTCCGCTTATTCATTTTTTTGTTATTGGTATAGTAACATAAACGCATCCCTCATGCTACCCCCTTTCACAAACATCTCCCTATTTTATAATTCCAAAAAACTTTTGAATAAACAGTGTATAACACTTGACAACAGTTCTAGACTGTTATATACTGTTTACAAACAGAGGAGGTAGAACCAATGAAAATAATCATCAATCACTCTTCCATGGTTCCCATTTACGAGCAGATCGTCGACCAGATCAAGACGCTCATCCGCAACGGGGAACTGAAGGAAAATGACAACCTTCCTTCTGTCCGCTCCTTATCAAAAGAATTAAAAATCAGCGCTCTGACTGTAAAAAAAGCTTACGACAACCTGGAAGCCGAAGGCTTCACCGTGACGGTTCACGGAAAAGGCACCTATGTGTCGGCGGCCAACGCGGAACTTTTGCTGGAGGAGCAGAAAAAAGAAGTGGAAGCCGATTTGGAGATGGCCATACAAAAAGGCAGACGATGCGGAATCAGTGATGAGGATATCCGTACGCTTTTTGAAATGATTCTGGAAGAAAACGAATAATTTGGAGGATTCATTATGCTGAAAATCGATCATTTAAGAAAAAATTATACGAATTTTTCTCTGGACTGCTCTCTGACGGTGATGCCAGGCTGCATCACCGGCCTGATCGGCCAGAACGGCGCAGGGAAGAGCACAACTTTTAAAGCCGTGCTGGGACTGATTTCCACGGACGGAGGAAATGTTACTCTTCTGGGTAAGGATATCAGAAATTTCACCGCCGCCGACAGACAGAATCTGGGTGTGGTGCTCTCCGATTCCGGCTTCTCCGGTTATCTGACCATCTCCGATATTCTCCCGGTCCTCGGCAGTCTGTACGAACATTTTGATAAAACATTTTTTATGGAACAGGTACAGAAGGCGGAACTGCCCCTTCGCAAACAGATCCGGGAGTTTTCCACCGGCATGAGAGCGAAACTGAAAGTGCTTGTCGCCATCTCCCACAACGCCCGTTTTCTGATTCTGGACGAACCGACAGCCGGTCTCGACGTGATAGCCAGAGATGAACTTCTTGATCTGCTGCGGGAATACATGGAAGCTGATCTGGAACGTTCTATCCTCATCAGCTCACACATTTCCAGCGACCTGGAAAGCTTATGCGATGACATCTACATGATTCACGAAGGACATATCGTCCTCCATGAGGAAACCGACGTTCTTCTGAGCGATTACGCCCTTCTGAAAATGAGCGGGGAACAATACAACGCTCTGGATAAACAGTACATTTTACGGGTAAAAAAAGAAACCTACGGATACAGCTGCCTGACCAACCAGAAGGTATTTTATGCGGAAAACTATCCGGATATCGCCATCGAAAAAGGCAGTATCGACGAAGTGATCTCCATGATGATCCGAGACCGGGCCGTCTGAGGCATCGGCCGAAGAACTCCTGAAGAACTGAAATATTTCGCAGGTTCCGGAATAATCATATTCTCATTCAGACCAGAGAGGTGGAAAATTATGAAAGGTTTATTGATCAAAGATTTTAAATTAATGAAAATGCAGAAACGGTTCTTTCTTCTTATATTATTGGTAGGCGTCGTCATTACGTTTTCATCCTACGATGTTGCTTTCACCACAGGTTTCATGGCCTCTGTGTCTTCCCTGTTTTCCATAAGCTCCATCAGTTATGATGAATTTGACAACGGAAATGCTTTTCTGTTTTCTCTGCCGATCTCCCGCCGCACCTATGCCGTGGAAAAATATATTTTCGGTGCGATTCTCGGCTGCTGCGCCTGGGTGCTGGCGATGATTATCGCCATATCGGTGGGTTTCCTCAAAGGAATCCATCCCGACACAGAGACGTGGTTCAGCGCATTTTTAATCCTGTCCATGATGTTTGTTATCCTCGCCCTGATGCTTCCATTCCAGCTTAAATTCGGCGGAGAAAGAGGCCGCATCGTCCTTCTGCTTGTCATCGGCGGGCTGGCTCCTAACGGACTGGAACTCATCGGTATTGACCTTCTGGCGATGCTGGACGCCATGCCGGCCGTCAATGCAGGCATCATGTCCTTCATCACACTGTTGATCGCTCTGCTGTTCCTTGGCGTCTCCTGCCTGATCAGCATCGGTATCGTGCAGAAAAAGGAGTTCTGAAAACGTTTTAATGCTCCGGCTGCTCAAATGCGGCCGGAGCATTTCTTACATCTGCTTGCGCACAATCTTATATTCATCGTCCATCTGAAAATACGGACATCCGTTCTGGGGACTTCCCAGCAGCCGCGCCAGATCGTCCTCATCCAGATTCACCGTACATTCTCCCTGGCCGTCTTCTTCATCCACCCAGTAAAAAGCGCAGTAATCACACTGCATATGCTCACCTCCCGGCTATCTCCTGTTCTTCTTCTCACATCTTTATACTTTCCGGATTATTATACCGGCTCGACTTAAGAAAATCAATCCTTCTTCTTCGCTTCCGCTCGTCTCTTTTTTTAGAAAAAAGTTGCTTTCACTGCCTTTTGTGTTATAATGACAAACAGGGCTTTATGCCATTATTGACAGATGATTCTGTCATTCATATGTCTTGTTCCGGAAGGCTGAACCGGCACAGACATCATATACAGAATACATTTATAAGGAGGAATGACACCATGACAGCAGAACAGCAGAAATTAGTCCCGCAGAGAGATGAAGATTTAAAAGCCGGCAACTTCACCGTCATCAACAGCGAAGCCACCAAGAACTTCAATGTTTACGTGGTGGGAGAGCAACATAAAGAGGCCATGGATTACATCAACATGCTTCTGGACCGCTCCACAGATAATGTTCTTGGCTACGGCATCAAGATGGGCAGCCAGAAAAAGTTCGGCGTAAGTTTCTGGGATGAGGAAGATATTCCGGAAGAATATCGGAAATAAGCAGATTAAGAGGGAGCAAATGACTTGCAACGGTCATCTGCTCCTCTTTTTATGTCATATTGTGTCTGCCGGCTGCCTGCCATGCCCGTCCGTTATCTAGCGGATTCTGACCTGCGCGCCTGCTCCTTTGGCACGCAGAATTTTTCTGTATAGCGTCCGTTTCTTCTTCGGCACTTTGACAGACGCCCTTGCATAGATGCCGCGAAAAGCTTTCGCTCCCACTGTTTTTTTGGTCAGCATTTTACTCTTAATGGTGATGGTTTTCAGCTTCTTACAGTTGAAAAACGCCCGTTTTCCTATGGCACTGACATTCTTTCCAATGGTCACCTTCCTGAGTTTTTTCTGATTTTTAAAAGCATTGTTTCCGATGGCCGTTACACGGAACCTTTGACCGGTGGACAATGAGGCGATCTCCGCCGGAATGACCAGGTTTTTCCTGACGGCACCCGTCGTCCCAATCAGCTGTACCTGTCCCTGTGTCTGCCCGGCGTCTGTCACCCGGTAGCGGAGTCCATTTGACGAAAGTACGTCTCCGATGCGATAGCGGGCCGCTGCCTGCGGCGTCTGGCTGCCGGCCTGACCCGTTCCTGCCCCATTTCCTGTCTGCGGCGCCTGCGTATTTCCCGGCACAGACGGCGTACCCGGGTTCGGAGTATCCGGCTCTGGGTTGTCCGGATCCGGGGTGTCCGGGTCTGGGGTGTCCGGGTCCGGGGTGTCTGGATCTGGATCGTCCGGGTCTGGGGCATCCGGGTCCGGATTGTCTGGATCTGGGTTGTCCGGATCTGGATCGTCCGGGTCTGGGGTATCCGGGTCCGGCAGCTCCGGATTTGATGGTCTGGTATCTGTCCACCGGGCATACAGGGTCATATCCTGTGTGATGGCTGTCTCGCTGGTAATCTCGTTGCCTGCTTCCGGAGCGTTATACCAACCGACGAAATAGTACCCTTCCTGCATCGGGCATGGCAACACGGCTGTCTGTCCGTCCTGTACTTCCAGGCGCTGCGGCGAAACTGTGCCGTCACCGGCATCCAATAAGATTTTGTGGATCGTTCCCGTATCACTTACGCTGCTCACAGTGACGCTCACTCTGGCTGCCGCACTGGAATTGACCGCCATAAAGATAATGTCCGCCGTCCCTTCGGAAACTGCCCGGATTGTTCCGTTCTCCTCTACTGTAACCACAGCTTCGTTATCAGAGCAGACGCGATACTCTTTGTTCAGTGCATTGGAAGGATAAACCTGTACCGACGGCTGATAAGCTTCTCCCGGAGTCATGGTAAGCGTTCTTTCGGAAATCGCTATCTGCGACACTCGCGGCGGTCGAATCCGGAACATGATTTCATTGTCAATCTTCGTGCTCTCCTCCCCGTCGTGGGATACTTCGGCGACAATACCGTAACTGTCCGTATCATCATTAAATGTACGTTTACCATCCGCAATCGGGATTGTCACCCTTTTTTCACCGCCAGCCAGTACATTTCCTGCCGTACCTTCATAGATGATCGCTCCATCCTCCCCGGTTATCTTCAAGTCCACTCCGGAGGCGTCCGCACTTCCGTTATTGGTGATAACCGCTTCCAGATATCCGCCGTCATGGAGATGGCGGTCTGTAAGTTCCAGGCTCAGGTTGGCCGCGCCCGCCAGAAATGTGCGGCTGTTATTTTCCATGTCCGCTTCTTCCGCACCGCCGGTCACGGTAAATGTCAGCTCCTGCTGCTGGAAATCAGCAGGGACCGGGACGTTCATCGCAATCGTGTTGATGCCTCCGGCCTTAACAAATGCGGCTGTTTCCCCTTCATAAAAACTGCTGCCGTCCGCTCCGGCTATCTTTATCGTGAGGTTTTTCAGATTCTCTTTCGTATGATTCTCCACATTTAACAAAAAGGTCGCTGTGCTGCCTCTGGAAATATGGTCGTCTTCGGTAAATACTTCCGTCAGGATGATATCTTCCTGCGGATTGGCGGTAGTCCAGACAAGCCGCGCGGTTTCAGACATATCATTTTCTGTCTCGCCAACCTGAATATCGGCCAGCAAAGCGCCAATCTCCATCGTATCGTCCATTCCTTCCAGAATGCTCCACGCCCGGATCTTCTCATCCCAGTCTGTCACCGGCACCGGATTGGTGTAAGTTCCGCCGCTGCCAGGATAAGAAGCATAAAGATTCGATGTAAAACCGTCCTGCACCTCGTATACGACAGCCAGCGGCAAATAATTATCGGTGTTTTCCCGGAATAATAATCTGACTGGCGCGTCTCCCATGCCCTGATCCTCCACGATCAGGGTCGGATCCTCTTCCATCGACAGGTATTTGATGCTTCCTTCCTCGGAAAAGAATACCTGGCTCCCGTTCAACTGCAGACTGGACAGACAGGTATTCTGTTCATATTCCTCTGTCCTTTCCTGACCGGACATTTCCTTCACAGACAGCTTTCTCGCCCCTTCATTGTCAGGATTCATGTCACTGCCCGTGAGCCATGCCACCAGGCCGCTCTCTCCCACAGCAGTCTCATACAGGGAAGAAATGCCTTCCGCCACGACTTTCGTCTCCTGTTTCTGATAGCTTCTGCCATCATAACCAATATGTGCGAAATAAATACTTTCCGCCGTATCGTCGGTGCCCGGAAGTATGCTGTCAGAGTCGTTCTGTGTCCATATGACATAACGATCGGAATAGGTGCTGTACAGCTTCGGGCTGTATTCATAGCTCTCTCCTTCGGTAAGGCTGATGACCTCCTGAAACTCGCCGCCATCGTATTCTATGTAGGAAAGCTCCACCTTTTTCGCAAGTTCTTCTTCCGTGACATTCTCAGCCACCTGCTCTTTGGCGTCCTGCCATACAAGGGCTGCGCCGGAACCTGCCCGGCAAAGACTAAAATCAAAGTCCGGGGTGCCGTCGTTCTCAACCTGCGCTGGTTCACTCCACTCTCCATCTCTGAGGATACTGTAATACAGCGCCGTCTTGTTGGCCAGATTTCTGCTCTGGTCGTCGTCCAGCCAGACCATCAGCTTTGTAGACCCTGACAGGGTGATGGTCTGCGCATTCCCATATGGATAGACCAGATCTTTTACCGTATCACCGCCGGCGGTATTCCGTTCGGAAGAACGGGCGGAAGCTTTGCGAAGATAACTTCTGTCGATCAGCTCCATCGCTCCGTCGTCCGGTATGGAAGCAAAGGTCTGCAGGCCGGAATCGTCTTCTTCCTCTTTTGGATAAAGCTGCACGTCGGCAAAGGTTTTGCTGAACCTCATGCGAAAAGATAAGGCTGTCAGCTGCAAGTAAATTCTCGACGCCAGGGTAAGTTTCGCATTTTCTTCCATTCTTCTGAACGGCAGATTCAGATTGGCGTTTAACGGGCCTTCTATCCCCACTTCCGCCGATAAAATCTTATCCAGACCGGCTCCGACGCCCACCGAAGGCGTCAAAGAAAAGGAGATATCCGCTTCCGCTGATATCTGAGGATCAATGTACACCGCCTTCTCCAGTGTCAGCGTACTCTCCGCCTGAAAACCGGTTTCTATACCGAATGTCAGGAAAATGTACGGCGCGGGCGGTATCGGACGGCTGGCGGCAAAAGAACCGGCCACCACAAAAACTAATTTTCCATCCTGCAGCTCCAGACCGTCTTTTGTCACTCTGAATTCCAGATAACCGCTGGCGTCCACACTGCTGTCGATGCCAAAACTTCTGTTCAGTCCCGAGAATGACTTTTCCCGGAAATCCCGGTATATATTTTCACACTGCCGTTTTATCCTCTGATAATCTCCCAGCCAGAAAGAATCCGCGGCGTCCGCAATCCCATCTTCCTCCTCGTCGTCCGGCTCGCTGTCCAGAATCACCTGATACACTCTGTTCTCGTCATCATAGGCGATCCTCATGGACTCCACCAGATCCATCTCAAAGGAAAACGGCAGCTCAAACAGCGGAAAACTCTTCCCCTTTATATTGATCTCCGGGCCTGTCACCGTGGTTTCTCCACTTTCTCCCAGGTTAAGATCCTGAAGATCCATCTTCAGCCCGTTGACATAAATATTCTTTGTTCTTCCCTCTTTTGCGTAAATCCTGCTCTGGGTATGTACGATGGAACCGCCCTGTACTACTTGCAGCCCTTTTATATAGCGACTTCCCGTCACCGTGATCATTCCATTTTTATCGGTCTGATACTCTGTTCCATCCACATTCACCGTGGCGTCGGTCACCGGCTTATCGATCCGCGCATCCATAATCCGGAGAGAATAGGTGTCTTTCCGATCGTCCTCTCCTCCTTCCGGCCCCCACTCTTCCGGCTCTGTCACACTTCCGCCCTGACCGTAGACGGCTCTGCCGACAACTTTATCATAATACATATTCTCCGGTATCGTATCGGATATGTATATTTTATCATATCTGTCCTCGATAAAATACTGCGCCGCCCCCGGCTCACCGGCAGAAATCGTCCTGCCGTCGTAGATACTGGTTACCGTCCCTGAGAAACTGCCCCCGTCGCCGTTAGAACCATAGGAACTCGACGGTTTTCCGCCTTCCGCCGTAATATTGCCGACGGCGTTATTACCGGAAGTATTAACCGGGCAGATTCCATCTGCTCTTGCCACCTCGTTACTCTTCGCATAAACGTCTCCTGCGGCATAGGAATCCTGCGCACTTTGTATCAGGGACGCCCTGCTTTCTTCCTTTCCTTCCGTTCTCACATCTCCATAATAGAAAGAATCACGGACAATACCCTCCAGCCCGTAAGCATAGACGTTCATTCCGGAAGCGGAAACATCGCCCTCCACAAAACAGTTCTCCCCTCCTGTGCTTCCGTTCGCTTCTGCCGCGCCAGAAGGATTCCACGCGGCTATATCGCCTGCTGCATAATTATCCTTTCCCCCATAATTTCCGGAAGCCAATGTACGTGTACTGTACGGGTCCCCTTCCCTATTTCCTTTTGCCGTCACATTTCCCTGAAAATAGCTTTCCGAGCACAGATAAAGCCCCGCCGCCTGCGCGTGATGGTTTTCACTGCTGGCGCTGACGTCGCCCCAGACATAGCAGCCCGTCACGTTATTATCCGCACTGGTACTGTATACTCCGTAGGCGACCGTAATAATGTCATACTCATCTACAAAAAAATCTCCGGTTTCAGAAGCCGTGATATTTCCCCTCACCTGGCAATCTTTCGCCTCATGAACCGGATAATTTGCCCCTCCGGTTTCTGTCGCCGCTTCATACACACCATAGGCCTTTGCACTATTCACTCCCCGGGCCGTGACGTCTCCTTCCAGAAGATTACCTATTCCGCCGGTTCCCCAGGCATACGCACCATCGGAAGAAATTGACGAGATATCTCCTTTCATATAACAGTCGACACCTTCCATGCCATAGGCATATCCATCCGTCTCCACATTTCCGATAAAAGAACATCCCCTGGAGGCTTCCGCTGCTTTCGCATATATTCTGACAGAATCTGTATCGTCAATCGCTTTTACATCTCCCTCATACTGACAGTTGGTGCAGGCAGACATCGCCGTCACATACACGGTAGAGAGTCCGGTCTCCCCGCCTTCATATCTCATGTCCAGATCGACCCGACAGTTACTGGCATTTTTAAGACCGGTCATCTCGATACGGCCATCTACTGGCATATTCTCCCCGCCAGTCACTGTTACACTGCCGGAAACCGTACAATTATTGATACTTCCGACATTCCCGGCGAAAGGACCGACGTACGCCGTTTCATATTGTTTCCCTTCCAGAACATTCACATCAATCTTTATATTGGTCAGAGTGAGGTTTGTCACATATCCTTCCGCACCCGGCGTAAGACCCCAATTATAGAACAGACCCACATACGAAGAACCCTTCGCAGCTCCTGTTATAGTGACATTGCGAAGCGCATATCCGTTCCCGTTAAATGTTCCCGCCAGAAAGAGAGGTTCCCAGTCATATCCGCTCAGATCGATATCCTCCGTCAGCTCAAAGTACCCTTTCCCTCTCGTTGCCTCCAGTATCTTCACCAGTTCTTCCGCTGTGCTGATATAATATACATCATTATTATTTTCCACCGCTGCCCGTGCCGGGATGTCCGTCACCAGCATCGCGCACAGCAGAATCCACACAAGTAATTTTTTCATCGTTCCCTCCCCTTGTCATAACTAACAAAAAATTTCTCGTATTATTCCAAACTACAGACAAATTTTATCATGTGTCCGCAGATAATGTCATTACATTTTTACTTTTTCCTATAATTTGTAGGAAAATAATAATGATTCTTGACAATTTACTGATTAAACGATTCCTGAAACAGTAAAACGGGCGGAATGCCTTTTCCCTTCCGAAAAAAGGCATTCCGCCCGTAAAATATTCTATATTTATTGTTATATATACGCTTCACTGCCGTTACGCCGCCGTATTGATTCCTTTCTTCCCCGCAAATCTCCGGGACGGCCGGTATATGATCAATGCAATAAAAATTCCCACTGCCGTCAGGGCCAGACTGACCGGAAAGGCAGTCATGATAGTCTGAAATGTCCGGTTCATCGGAAATACCACATTGATCCAGATAATCCTCACCACACATACGCCAACGGTGGTAATGACCGCAGGCACAACGGAGATTCCAAATCCCCGCAGATATCCTGACATAACTTCATACATCATACTGAAAATGTAAGCGATAAATATGATCACCAGTCTGGTATAGCCAAGCTCGATAACCTCCGGGTCATTGTTAAAGATGGACAGAAGAAATCTTCCCGCAAAAAGAATCAGCACAATGGACAACGCCGAAGCAATGGCATCCTCCACAAGACAAAGAGCCAGTGTCCTTTTACATCGCCCGATCTTTCCTGCGCCATAGTTCTGCCCCACGAAGGTAGTACATGCCTGACTGAAAGAGTTCAATACATCGTATGCAAATACTTCTATGTTATATGCGGCGCTGGACGCTGCGATCACCGCTGTTCCCAGACTGTTGATGGCAGACTGAATGACCACATTGGCCACCGCGAATACCGCGCTCTGAATACCGGCAGGCAGACCGATGCTCATAATCCTGGTAAAGGCTTCCCGGTGGAATTTAATATCCTTTACTTCCACATGGATGAACGTATCGCTTTTTCTTAATTTTATAAACAAGAGAACGGAACTGACCACATTGGAGAGCACTGTGGCAATCGCCACGCCGTTGACCGTCATATGAAGCACAATGACGAAAAACAGGTTCAGAATCACATTGAGCACACCGGCTACCGTCAGTGCAAGAAGCGGCACTTTTGTCTCGCCGATGCTCCGGAATATCGCCGCCTCAAAATTATATAGCAGGATGGCAGGCATGCCGATCAGATAAATCCGAATGTAAAGCAGTGCCAGAGGATACACTTCATCCGGCACATGAAGAAAGGTCAGCGCTTCGCCTTCTCTTTTGTTTCCACCAAAAACACCTGCTTCTTTTAATTCTCGACAAAAAAGAAGAGTACCGAACAGGGGAAACTGTCAAGTCCTCTTCTTTTCGTCTGCTTTAAGTATAGAGCAGATATTTTTTCATGGCAAATGCCTAATTGTTATCGTCCGTAATGCCTTCCGGTAATAAAACTTTCCGGTACATTCTTCCATATTATTCTATATAATTCTTCGATATATTATTCTTCCACGCAATGACCCTTTTCTCTGATAACCGCGATGACGGAATCCACATGTTTCTCGCATTCTTCCATGGTCTCGGCTTCCACCATGACGCGGATCAAAGGCTCGGTGCCGCTCTCACGCACAAGAATTCTTCCTGTATCGCCCAGTTTCTCCGCCACAGACTGCACCGCAGCCTGCACATCGGCGTCATTCTGCGCTTCCGGTTTACTTTTGACTCTCACATTCTTTAATACCTGCGGATATATTTTTACAGGAGACGCCAGTTTAGATAACGGCATTTTTTTCTCAAGAATAACTTCCATAACCTTGATCGCTGTGAGAATACCGTCCCCGGTATTGGCGTATTTACTGAAAATAATATGGCCTGACTGCTCGCCGCCGATACGATGCCCGTTCTTTACCATATTCTCATACACATATTTATCTCCCACAGCAGTTTTTTCGTACTGAATGTCCACTGCTTCCAATGCTTTATAAAGGCCGAAATTGGACATCACGGTCGTAACGATAGTATTGTTATGCAGCATTCCTCTTTCTTTCATATAGGTTCCGCATACATACAGAATCAGATCGCCATCAATAACTGCCCCTGTATCGTCCACTGCGATACACCTGTCTGCATCGCCGTCAAAGGCGAATCCGACATCCAGATTATTTTCCTTCACAAATGACTGAAGCACTTCAATATGGGTAGATCCGGCGTTGGTATTGATGTTAAGACCGTTCGGTTCCGCATTGATTACATAGGTTTTCGCTCCAAGCGCATCAAATACGCTTTTGGCAATCATCCACGCGCTGCCGTTGGCACAGTCCAGCCCCACCTTCATATTTTTGTAAGAGCGGGTTGCCAGAGAAATCAAATAACCGATGTAACGATTTCTTCCTGCTGCATAATCAACCGTACAGCCAATATCGTCCTTTACAGCAAATGGAATCTCCAGTTTGCCGTCAATGTAATCCTCTACTTTAAGAATCGTCTCCTCATCCATTTTCTCTCCTTTAGAATTGATAAGTTTGATTCCGTTATCGTAATAAGGATTATGGCTGGCGGAAATCATGATGCCACAGTCAAAATCTTCTGTTCTCGCCACATAAGACACGCTGGGCGTCGTCGTTACATGAAGCAGGTACACGTCCGCTCCTGATGCCGTAAGGCCGGCTACCAGAGAGTACTCAAACATATAGCTGGATCTTCTGGTATCTTTGCCAATAACCACCCGGCATTTTTCTTCCTTGTCTTTTCCAAAATACCATCCCAGGAAACGTCCTACCTTATAGGCGTGTTCCACTGTCAACGTTACATTTGCCTCACCGCGAAAGCCATCGGTTCCAAAATATTTTCCCATGATTCTCTCCTAACATTTTATTCACTAAATTTTTATTTTTATTCATGACGCAGCGCTACGATCGGATCCATATTCGCCGCCTTCACTGCCGGCACAAATCCAAATACAATACCAATGAGCATGGAAAAAGCAATGGCAATGATGGATGCCGGCACGCTGATGGACACCGGCACTCCGGATATCTGATTAATCGCTTCCGCAAATATGATTCCGGTGACCGTTCCGATAATTCCTCCAAGACTGGTCAGCACCGCCGCTTCTGTCAAAAACTGCGCCAATATTTTATTTTTCCTTGCACCAATGGCTTTTTTCAGACCAATTTCTCTGGTACGCTCTGTCACAGACACCAGCATGATATTCATTACGCCGATACCGCCCACCAGCAGAGAAATGCTGGCAATCCAGATCAGCTGCTGATTTGTGGATTCACTGAGCTGCTGATTTTCCTGCGCCTGCTGCATGATATCTTCTGCACTGTACTTGACGTCTTCGTTATCCACCGACTCGTTTAAATACTGGGCAGCCTCCCTGCCCACACTGCTCATGGCATCGGTGGAATCTGCCAGCAGACGTACATTCTGAGGCTCGTCATACTGCCCTACAATGCTCCATACAGTATCCGGAACAACAACAGTTCCGCTGCTGCCGGCATCGTCATACACATATTGATAATAATCCTCCACGGTCTCGATCACCGGCTCAAATTCTGAGGACTCCTCGATAACGCCGATCACGATGAACGGCTCGCCCTGTATGTCAATGGTCTTTCCCACCGGATTCTCATCTCCGAAAAGGCTCTCCGCCGCCGTGGAATCAACCACCGCCACTTTACGGTAATTGGTATAGTCACTCTCCGTAAAGGCTCTTCCCTTCGTCATGATATATCCGCATGTATTCAGATAATGGGAATCCGCTCCTATCAACTCTCCGCCCTGCAGCGCCGTGTCATTATAATAAATGTAATCCACCGCCGTACGGATCATATACAGAGAAGCATCTTCCACATGATCCATGTCGTTCAGTTCATCTCTCGCATCTGAATCCAGAACAGGTATTCCGGAAGGGATACTGCTGTATCCCATATCATAATCATAATCTCCGCTCTCAACCAGCCGGACATTTACCGTGTTGGTCCCCGAACCGATGAGATTCTTACGAATCTGCTCATTGGTTCCCCTGATAGTGGAAACAATGGCAATGATGGCTGCGATACCAATGATAATTCCCAGCATCGTAAGAAGTGAACGAAGCTTATGCGCCCAGATTCCCTGAAAAGATAATCGTATATTTTCCAGCATAATTTCACACCCGTCCTTTCAAGAAATCTCTAGTATATAATATTATCTGTATTTTCAGAAAGTTCCACTTTTGCTCCTTCTTTCACGCTGCTGCCGTATGGGAAGGCAATATTGTCATCCATCGTCACGCCGGAAAGAACCTCTACATACTGTCCGTATAAGGTTTCTCCGGTCTTGACATATTGCTTTTTCAGACGACCGTCTTCCCCTTCTTTGTAAACATAGCTTTTTCCTTCGTCATCTGTACGGATGTATGCTTTCTGAAGATAAATCGCTTCTTCCGAAACAGTTCCCATAGACTGCGAGCTGTAGGATACTTCCACAGACTCTCCTGTTACCAGACCATCTGCCTGGGCAATATAAGCGACAACAGGATAATAGGAACTGTTAGGATTGGACAGACCGTCATAACTGTATTCAGAATCGGAACCTGTGGTTGGATACTGGGAGATTTCAATAATCTCCGCTTCATACTGTTCGTATGTCTCCATGGAAGTACAATAAATGGTTCCTCCGACTTTTACTGTATCCAGAGACATTTCACTGACATCCACATTGACATACATGCCATCCTCACCCCGCACGATAATTGCCGGCGAGCCGTCGTCCGGCATGGCTTCTTTTGTGTAAGCCAAAGTCACCTCGCCGCTGACTGTCGCTTTTACTGTGGCGGCGTCCACTTCCTTTTTGGCCTCCTGATAATCAATTTTAGCCTGATTGAGATTCTGTTTTGCATCTGCGATTTCTTCTTCCTTATCGGCAATGGCGCTTGCCAGTTCTTCTGCCGTATATCCGCTGTAATCGATACTGTCTCCGCTGTCTGAACCGCTGTCAAAACTACTGTCATAACCGGAACTGCCATCTGAACTGCCGCCAGATCCACTTCCGTCACTGCCTGAAGTGTCACTTTGTTTTACCTTCAATGTCAGAACATCTCTTTTTCCTCCGGCAGAAGCAACGATACGCAGCGTATCTGCCGTCTCGTCTTCTCCTACCGTCAGCGTTCCATTAATCAATGTGGTGGCGTCGGATTGATTCCGTTTCAGTTCCCAGGTCACCGGAAGAACTTCACTGTTCTTTCCGCTGAGCTTTGCTGTAAAATTATAAGACTTTCCTGTCTTTACCGTTTTCCGGTTCGGACGGATTTGAATCTGATCCGCCGTCACAATGGCATCATTCAAATCTGCCAGCGTATACCATCCAAACGAAGTGATTATCTCCTTTAATATCGTATTAGGTCTTATCTCAATGGAATTGGCAACATTTTCTCTTCTTCCGTCTTCCTCAGAATCATATTCATAGAACACGGCAAACTCATTATTCTTCATGATATCATTGATTACAGAACCACGGATTCTTCCATCAGTAATAAGTCTGTACACATATGGATCGCTCATGGTTCCTGACCCTTTGTACGCGTCATTTTTCTTGTCCGTGATCTCTGATTTCAGAACATTAGGAATCCTGGAAGCTGCTTCAGCCGCATTAAGAGCTGCCTGAAGCTGCTGCAGGGTGTATTCACGAGTTGATTCAATACCCGTTATTGGCATTCCAGGCGTAATACTCACACTTTGTGATGAAGAATATGGACTATCTTTATAAGATTCCTCACTTTCAAACTCTTGAAATTCTGCATAATATTCTCCTTTCACCAAAAGTTGAACAACAGAACCACGCACTGTTCCACCCTGACTAAGAAGATAAATATACGGATCGTTGGCGCTTCCGTCTCCGTAAGTATTATCACTAATCGTTTCAATCTTGCTCTTTAACTTTTTGTCACTAAATATTGTTTTCAGATCATCTATTGAATAAACTGCGTTCTGGTCTATGCCATCGGTATCATAAACAGGATTTAAGACGTAGCTTGCACTTGTATTCTCACTGTTTTCCGCATATGCAGATTCTGACTCGTAAACCTTAAATACCGCCGTATAATTTCCTTCCAGCAAATCAAAGATGACAGATCCCGCAATCATCTTATCTTCTCCAGTTCCCTTCAACAAATAAACATACGGAGCACCATCAGTTCCCTGTCCTGTCTCTCTGTCACTGACAGCTATAATCGTGTCTTTTAACTTTCGATCTCTTACCGCAGCCTGCACTGCAGCGAATGTATAGTCTTCTTCACTCCACGCAGCTGCATATTTTTTAGGTGTAATTATAATCTGATTTATATAATTATTCCTGTCTTCCGGTTTTTTACCCGCATCATTATTATAGTCAGCCTCTGTCTCATACTGGAAGAAAAAAGCATAGACATCTTTTTCTTCTTCACCCACCAGTTGATTGAGCAGAGATCCTTTAATTGTCACATCATTCGTATTTACGTTAAACACATACGGATTCTCCTCCGTTCCATCGCCGGAAGCTGCATCCAGATCCTCCACTTTATCAAGCAGATCACTGTCGTCTGTCGTATCTTCGGTATTCTCCTCGCCTGTTTTTGCTTTTTTGGATTTGGAGCGAGTCTTGTTTATATCGGATGAGGAAGAATCGGAAGTATCATTTTCCTGAGTATCCGCGGAAGAACCTTCTTTGTTGTCAGAAGCAAATGTGCTCTTGCTGTCTGAGAAAGAAGCATCCGTTTTCCCTTCTTTGTCCTGAGAATTACCAGCTGTATCGCCTTCCGCTGCGGAACTATCACCGGCGGAATCAGTGGAAGCTTCTTCCATACTGCCCGAAGCAGTATTGCCGGAGTCTGACTGTTTGGAATCTGTTCCGGAACCGGCAGTTCCTGTTTCAGAGGAACCGCTTCCATCTTCTTCTGACGTCCCTGCTACGGTGTTATTGCTCATCAGTGTGGCAAGAATATCTCCCCGAAGTGAAGAAAGATTCAGAGAAGCATTCATCACATCGCTGCCGCTGCCGTCGATGGTTCCTGAAGCACGGGCATTCTTCATTCTCTGCAGCTCATTTTCCAAATCTTCCAGTTCCAGCTGAGAGGACTGAATCTCCAGCTCCTGCAGCTGCAGATCCAGCTCCTGCTCTTCTACATCATATTTCATGAGATTATCGCCTTTTTCCACGTAATCTCCCTGCTGCACGTAAACATCTTCCACGGTCTGCTCTTCATCTGCATATACTTCCTGCACATAATCAGAAGTAATAGTTCCGCTCAGCGTAGAATCGCCTCCGGCCCATCCCGAACTGTTTAAGAGCTCCATGGAATAAACATCCACCACAGAGCCGCTCCTGCTCTTCACAAAATACACAACACCCGCGACAATGGCCGCAAGAACCAAAATGACTATGACACTGATAATGATTAACTTCTTCTTGTTCTTCAAAGCATCTGGCCTCCTTCCTGTGAATCGTCAGCTATCTCTCCATCCAGAATCCGAAGAACTTTCTTTGCATGGCCGGCAATGTTTGCGTCGTGAGTAATCATTATGACCGTTACTCCCTCCTCGTTAAGTCTCTCAAAGAGCTTCATTACCTGTGTGCCGGACTTACTGTCCAAGGCTCCTGTCGGTTCATCGGCCAGAATGATCTTCGGATTATTGACCAGCGCCCGTGCAATGGCCACTCTCTGCTGCTGACCGCCGGAAAGCTGAGACGGTTTGAAATTCACACGATCTTCCAGTCCCACACGCTGCAGCGTCTGAAAAGCAATCTGCCGCCGTTTCTTCACCGGCACCCCCGCATAACTCAAAGGCAGAGCCACATTATCTAGGGCTGTCTGCTTGGGCAGAAGGTTAAAGCTCTGAAAGACAAAGCCCAGAGTCTTCAGGCGAAGATCCGAAAGCTGGTTCTCAGTATAGTTGACAATCGATTCATTTTCCAGAAAATACTCTCCCTCCGTGGGGCGGTCCAGACAGCCGATGATATTCATCAGCGTTGTCTTCCCCGAACCGGACGGTCCCATGATCGCCACATACTCTCCCTCGTCAATGGAAATATTAATATCCTTTAAAACAGGCACCACAATTTTATCCTGTCTGTAATTTTTGTAAATATGCTTAAGCTCTAAAAGCATGCTCTCCTCCACTTATGTTGCGCCGGATTAAAAGCCTTCATCAACGACTCCCACATCCTCACTCAAAGACCCATCATCATAATATAACTCGTCATCGGCAGATTCATCATACAGATACTCGTCGCCGGCAGATTCATCATACAGATACTCGTCGCCGGCAGATTCATCATACAGCATGTCGTCAGACGTCTCTTCTTCATAATATTCATCCGTACTGTCCACCTCGGAAATATCTGTCGTCGTCCGCATATTTTCCTGAAGACTTCCGGTATCGCTGGCGATAAGATCGCTCATTTCCAGCCCGTCAAGAATCTGATATTCATCGAGATCCTGATTATATTCCCCGACCGTTACTTCACGAAGTTCCAGGCGATCACGTCCATTGGCAGCCCAGACATAATATTTGTCCTCGTCCATATAGATATAAGCCGATGGCAGCCAGATTCCCTCTTTTTCTTCATCCTGTCCGAAATCCAGTTCAATAAAAACATGCTGTCCCATCATCAGTCCGTCATCACTGTCCAGTTCCACATAGAAATTATAAGTAGACGCTGACTCTCCGGAAGAAGAATCATCCATATACATCATATCTTCAGAAGCATCCTCCTCTGAATCCTCTGTTTCATCTGTATTGACAGAACTGATGGTTCCCGTCCATGTTGTGTTATTGTCCACTCTGGAACGGATAATCACCGAATCTCCTTCCGTCAGAGACCACACATTTGTCTCTGATACGCTTCCCTTCACGCGGTAGTCACCTACGGCCACAATAGTCATGTACGTGGACTCTTCTCCGCTGTCTGAATAATCGTAACTGTCCTCCTCGTCATCAGAGCTGGAGGAACTGGAGCTCACTCCCACTTCTTCATTGATCTTCTGTACCACGCCATCCATCTTGCTGGTCACGGTGGCGTCATTGATGTTCTTTTCCAGATCTTTGATCTCTTTATTAGCAGAACTGATACTGTATTCATTTCTCTTGATCGTTGTCTGCGCGGTGAGAATCTCTGTCTGAAGTTCAATCCTCTCCCTGGTGCTGGCAGAATTCAGATCGCTCCTGTAACTGCTAATATCTCTCTCAAGCTGAGAGTTCTCATTCTGAAGGGTCTCAACCTCAAGCTCTGCCCGCTCCTTGGCAAGCTGCATCTCTTCGGTATTATAAGAAAACAGCCGGTCCCCTTTTTTCACCTGAGCGCCCTCTTCCACATAACATTCCGCCACGGAAAGATCGGACTGCAGCGTGATGTCCCAGGAATCCTGCGCTTCCACTTCTCCGGTATAACGATTATTCATTCCGCTGCCGCTGCCATAGCCCATGATATCTTTTACAGACTCCACATAAGCCGTTCCGTCTACAGAACCTCCCAGATTGGTCAAAATAAAATAAGAAGCGGCTCCGATCACAATCACTGCCGCTCCGGCAATCACAGCCAGCTTTTTCTTTGAAAGCTTCCCAAGTCCCTTTTTCTCTTCCCCTTCATACAAAATCGGATCGTCATCAAACAGAGACTTCTGAGCGCTGGAAAAGCCGCCCGGAAGAGCCGCGCCTGCGCCAGTTTCTTTTTTCCGAAACAAACCTTTTATTTTTGAGCGGGCGCCGTTCTTTTCATCATTTAAAACACTGTTGTTATTTAAAATACTGCCGCTTCCGGATAAACTATTTTTTTCACCCGGCTGCATATTGTCCTTTTTTTTCGCTTCCTCTTTCTTCAATTCTTCTTCCGTGACAAATTCCATCTCCGGCTCATAGAGGGACACCTTTTCTTCCTTCTTATCTTTCCGGCTAAAAAGCTTCGCAAACTTCTCTTTTTTCCCTTCTGTCTTTTCCAGAGAAGCAGACGGTTTTTTCCCGCTGTCCTTACCTGCCAGAGTGTTTAATTTATCTTCACCTGAGGTTTTTTCATTGTTTTTGTTCCCAAACATTCTTATCCTCCCTGCTTTTGTTCCTGGTTCGGATTCGCAATAAGTTAATCTTCTATAATGAAAATGCCTGTTTCATGCGCATTCAGACAATGCAAACCTTTTCCTATGATAGCACATCTCCATAAAAAAATCATTATTCTGAAAAAGAATTAAAAGAATCTTCACATTTTGTAAGATTTTCTCACCTGTACAAAAAATACCGCCGGAAACCGGGGCGAACCTCTTTCCGACGGTACTTTTCTTACAGATTTTTAATTCTTTCCATGGCACGGAGGGTATTTTCATGGGAACCGAAAGCAGTAAGACGGAAATATCCTTCTCCGCTCGGTCCGAATCCCGAACCTGGAGTTCCCACTACATTTGCTTTGTCAAGCAGGTAGTCAAAGAATTCCCAGGAAGTCATTTTGTCCGGCGTTTTCAGCCAGATATAAGGTGCGTTCACGCCGCCGAATACTGTGAATCCGGCGTCTGCCAGACCTTCTTTGATGATCTTTGCATTTTTCATATAGTAGGCAACCTGTTCTTTCAGCTGTGCTCTGCCTTCCTCTGTGTAGCATGCCCAGCCTGCTTTCTGAATAATATACGGAGCGCCGTTATATTTAGTTCCATGCCGTCTTGCCCAAAGCGCGTGAAGAGATACATCTCCGGCTTTCAAATCTTTCGGAACCACAGTAAAGCCCAGACGGGTTCCGGTAAAGCCGGCGTTCTTGGAGAAGCTGCGAAGCTCAATGGCGCAGGTTCTCGCACCCTCGCACTCGTAAATGCTGTGCGGAACATCATCCTCGCTGATATACGCTTCATAAGCGGCGTCGTAAATGATGACAGCCCCGATTTTGTTGGCATAATCGACCCAATCCTGCAGCTGAGATCTGGTGATGGTCGTTCCCGTCGGATTATTCGGAATACACAGGTAAATGATATCCGGATTCTCTTTAGGGAATTCCGGAAGGAAATGATTTTCCGCAGTGCAAGGCATATAAATCACATCGCTCCATGTCTCTGTGGAAGGATCATAGGTTCCTGTTCTGCCCGCCATAACATTGGAATCCACATAAACCGGGTAGACCGGATCGCAGACCGCGATCTTGTTGTCCACACTGAAAATCTCCTGAATATTTCCAGAGTCACATTTTGCGCCGTCGCTGACAAAAATCTCATCGGCGCTGATATCGCAGCCCCTGCCTTTATAATCACTCTGAGCGATGGTATCTCTCAAAAACGCATATCCCAGATCCGGTGCGTATCCATGGAAAGTCTCCTCATGCGCCATCTCATCCACAGCTTCATGGAGGGTTTCGATAATCTTCGGCGCCAGCGGCTGCGTCACGTCTCCGATACCCAGACGGATAATTTCTTTGTCCGGATGCGCCTGGCTGTATGCCTCCACTTTCTTTGCGATATTGGAAAAAAGATAGCTGCCCGGTAATTTTAAATAATTATCATTGATTTTAAACATTTTTGTCTCCTCTCCGGCTGATTGCCTGATGCTGTTTATATCTATCCGGGTGTCTGCCTGTGTGCCGGCAAACTCCCGGCATTCCTTCTATTCTTCCGGATACTCGTAAAGTTCGCCGTCAAACACCTGTGTGGCAGGTCCGGTCATATATACCTGATTGGACTCCCTGTCCCATTCAATCTGCAGATCGCCGCCCAGCAAATGTACAGTAATCTGATTATCTGTTTTGCCGTTGAGAACGCAGGCCACCGTTACTGCACAGGCGCCGGTTCCACAGGCAAGAGTCTCCTCGGATCCTCTCTCCCACACGCGCATATTCACATTTTTTCTGTCAATGACCTCCACAAACTCCGTATTGATTCGTTTTGGAAAACGGGTATGATTCTCAAAACACGGACCGATCATGCGGATATCCAGATCTTTCACACTGTTATTCAGAAAAACCACTGCATGCGGGTTTCCCATGGACACGCAGGTAATATGATACTCTCTGCCGTTGACTTCAATCGGCACATTTACCACGGGATTTTCTTTATAGCGCACCGGAATCTTCTCCGGATCAAAGACCGGCTCTCCCATGTTGACGCGCACCAGAGAAACCTTCCCATCTTCCACTGTAAGTTTGAGATGCTTGATTCCTCCCAGCGTATCCACCGTAATCTCCGTCTGATCTGTCAGGCCATGGTCATAGACATATTTCCCCACACAGCGGATCCCGTTTCCGCACATTTCCGCCTGAGACCCGTCGGAATTATATATTTCCATCCGGAAATCCGCTTTGTCGGACGGGCGGATAAGGATAAGTCCATCGGAACCCACGCCGAAATTCCTGTTGCTGACAAACTTCGCCAGCGCTTCCGGATTCTTTACTTCCTCTTCAAAACAATTAATGTAAACGTAATCGTTGCCGATTCCGTGCATTTTCGTAAACTTCATCGCCTTCTCCTTTCGCATCTCTAAAACATATCCAGCACCATATGGGCAGTCTCCACCAGGTTAGTGCCGCTGTCCATACTCTGTTTCTGAAGATACCGGTGCGCCTCTTCTTCGGTGCAGCCGTTTTTCTCCATGAGCAGCTCTTTTGCCTGACTGATGATCTTTTGTTCCGCTGCAGTCCGGGTTTTGGGTTTCGTCCTGTCTTTTTTGATACGGCGGGCAATCTCTCCCTGAAGCTCTGCCACCAGATCTACCAGATCGAACCCTTTCATGGGCAATGGAAGCCAATTCACATCATCATCTCCATATTCCTGCCACTGCTCCCGTCTGGCGACTACGACCATCTCAAAATAATCAGGAAGGTATTCCCTCAGTTCATGGTACACCATGTCCACAAACCGGATACCGGAGACGATAACCCCCGCCTCCAGTCGTTCCACCGCCTCCATGGCGCGGGCTCCGGTCAGACAGACAGCTGCCACATCATACCCGTTTTTGACAAGAATATTTTTAATTTTTAACGCAACTTCTTTTTTCGGGAAAACAACAATTATATTTATCAATTCTTTCACCTGCAGCCATTAACATCCGGGGATCAAAATTTATACAGATACTCGTCGATCTCCCATTGTGAAACATGTTCACAATATTCGTTCCATTCTCTCTTTTTCGCTTCCAGGAACTTTCCGGCAATGTGCGGGCCGAGAATATTCTGCAGGAACAAATCTTCCTCAAAAGCGGCGCACGCCTCGCCCAGTGTCCTTGGAAGTTCTCCGATTTTCATGCTGCGAAGCTGCTCTTCCGTGAGCATATACATGTTGCGTCCTACCTGCTTCGGCGGCATCAGTTTATTTTTGATACCGTCAAGGCCGGCTGCCAGACACAGAGCCATCACAAGATATGGGTTGGACGCGCCGTCCGGGCTTCGGAATTCCACCCGGGTTCCCGCTCCTCGCGCAGCCGGAATCCGGATCAGCGGACTCCGGTTCATGGCAGACCAGGCAATGCTCACCGGAGCCTCATATCCCGGCACAAGACGTTTATAGGAATTCACCAGAGGATTGCAGATACATGTCATGCCGCGCACATGCTGCATGAGCCCTGCCACGAAATGATAACAGTCTGCACTCAGTCCCTCCGGATCATTTTTATCAAAGAAAATGTTCTTTCCGTCCTTTTCCAGCGACATATTGATATGCATGCCGGAACCGTCCACATTCTGAATCGGTTTCGGCATAAATGTGGCGTGCAGACCATGGCGTTTTGCGATGGTCTTTACCGTCATCTTGAATGTCATAATCTTATCGGCAGTGGCAAGAGCATTATCATATTTAAAGTCTATTTCGTGCTGCGCCGGAGCCACTTCATGATGAGACGCCTCAATCTCAAATCCCATCTGCTCCAGATTAAGAATAATGTCCCGTCTTGCATTTTCTCCCAGATCCAGCGGAGTCACATCGAAATATCCGGCTTTTTCATGGGTGATGACCGTTGGCTGTCCGTTGTCATCGGTATGGAACAGGAAAAATTCGCACTCAGGTCCCACATCAAAGGTGTATCCCATCTCCGCGGCCTTTTCCAGTACCTTTTTTAAAATGTAACGGCTGTCGCCCTCAAAAGGAATCCCTTCCGGACGGTACACATCACACATAAACCGTGCCACCCGCCCGTGCTGCGGCCGCCACGGAAGGATCTCGAAGGTATTTAAATCCGGATACAGGTACATATCGGATTCTTCAATCCTCACAAATCCTTCGATGGAAGATCCGTCAAACATACATTTATTATCAAGAGCACGTTCCAGCTGGCTGGCAGGGATCGCTACATTTTTCAGCGCACCGAACACATCGGTAAACTGCAGACGTATGAACTGAACGTCATTTTCTTCCACGAGCTGTATAATATCCTGTTTCGTATACTTTTTCATGTCCATCCTCCATATTTGCGGATTACATTTATTTTCTATGCTCTTCCTCTATCTCCTTGTCGATACGTGCCACATCCACCAGAGACAAATCATCTCTGCAGTCAGATTCCAGACTGGTGAGCAGCGCGTTGGCAGTGTCGATGGAAGTCAGACAGGTGACTCCGGTCTCCACCGCATGACGACGGATGATGAAACCATCCTTACTTCTTTCGATACCCTGAGACGGCGTATCAAGAATCAGATCAATCTGATGTCCGAGAATCAGATCCAGCAGATTCGGACGGTTTTCTTCTATCTTATTGACACGTTTTGCAGGTACTCCATTGTCCTTTAAGCATTTGCAGGTGCTTCTTGTGGCGTAGATTTCATAACCTAAGGCGGCAAATCTGCGTCCCACTTCCACGGCCTCCAGCTTATCGGAGTCTTTCACGGTCATGATCATCTTTTTATGCTTAGGCAGGTTGATACCTGCGCCCAGGAAAGCTTTATAAAGAGCCTCCTCATAGTTTCTGGAAATGCCCAGACATTCTCCGGTGGACTTCATCTCCGGTCCGAGGCTTACGTCTGCGCCACGGATCTTCTCAAAGGAGAATACCGGCATCTTGATGGCCCAGTATGGGGATTCCGGAGCCAGTCCCGGCTCGTATCCCAGATCTTTCAATTTCTGTCCGGTCATGACTTTGGTAGCCAGATCCACGATCGGGATTCCTGTCACCTTGCTGATATACGGTACCGTTCTTGAAGAACGAGGATTTACTTCAATCACATACACTTCATCCTGATATACAATGAACTGAATGTTGATAAGTCCGACCACATGGAGCGCTCTTGCCAGCAGTCTCGTATAATGGGCGATAACTTTTTTGATCTTAGGTGAAAGGTCTCTTGCCGGATACACGGAAATACTGTCTCCGGAATGGATACCGGCTCTCTCCACATGCTGCATGATACCAGGAATCAGAATATCCTCGCCGTCACAGACCGCGTCAACTTCCACTTCCTTGCCCATGAGATATTTGTCAATGAGAATCGGATGTTCCTGCGCGTAACGCTGGATGATGTCCATAAATTCCACGATATCCTTGTCGGCAACGGCAATCTGCATACCCTGACCGCCCAGCACGTAGGACGGACGAATCAGAACCGGGTATCCCAGCTCATTTGCCACCCGAAGGGCTTCTTCCTTGGTAAATACCGTGTCTCCCTTTGGTCTTGGGATACAGCATTCTTCAAGAATCTGATCGAAAAGCTCTCTGTCCTCGGCAGCATCTACATTTTCTGCGCTGGTACCTAAGATCGGCACGCCGATTTTGTTTAATTTCTCTGTCAGCTTGATGGCTGTCTGTCCGCCGAACTGTACTACAGCGCCGTCTGGCTTCTCCAGTTCTACGATATGCTCCACATCTTCCTCGGTCAACGGCTCAAAGTACAGCTTATCCGCGATGTCAAAGTCGGTGCTGACGGTCTCCGGATTGTTGTTGACGATGATGGTCTCGTAGCCCATCTCTTTAAACGCCCACACACTGTGTACGGAACAGTAGTCGAACTCGATACCCTGTCCGATACGGATCGGGCCGGAGCCGAGAACCATGATCTTCTTCTTGTCGCTGGTCTCCTCCACTTCATTGAAGCTGCCGAAACAGGAATAGTAGTACGGCGTCTCTGCGTCGAACTCTGCCGCGCAGGTATCCACCACCTTATAGGCAGGACGGATATCCATCTGACGGCGCAGATTCTTCACGTACGCCTCATCCTTGCCGATGAGCTGTCCGATGACGGTATCCGGGAATTCCATCCGCTTCGCTTCTCTAAGAAGAGCTTCGTCCGGGTCTCCTCCACAGTTTTTCAAAGCAGCTTCCATCTCAACAATATTATTAAATTTATCAATGAACCAGCGGTCGATCATGGTAATGTCATGAATCATCGCCGGGTCCATCTTTCTTCTCAGTGCCTCCGCAATGCAGTAAATGCGCAGGTCATCCACGATGTGCAGGTGCTCTGTCAGCTCCTTATCGCTTAATTTATCAAAGTCGCCGTGCATCAGGCTGTCCACATGCTGCTCCAGAGAACGGAGCGCCTTCATGAGCGCGCCCTCGAAATTAGTGCAGATACTCATAACCTCGCCCGTTGCCTTCATCTGGGTAGTCAGATGACGGGATGCGGAGATAAATTTATCGAACGGAAGACGCGGCACCTTTACAACACAGTAGTCAAGGGCCGGCTCAAAGCTGGCATAGGTCTTTCCTGTGACTGCGTTCTTGATCTCATCCAGGTTGTATCCCAGAGCGATCTTGGCGGTAACCTTGGCAATCGGATAACCGGTGGCCTTAGATGCCAGCGCGGAAGAACGGCTGACACGAGGATTAACCTCGATAACACAGTACTCAAAGCTCTCCGGATGCAGGGCGAACTGTACGTTACATCCGCCTTCCACTCCCAGCTCGGAAATGATATTCAGAGCGGAGTTACGAAGCATCTGGTACTCTTTATCCCCGAGGGTCTGAGACGGCGCCACAACGATACTGTCGCCGGTATGCACGCCCACCGGGTCAATGTTTTCCATATTACAAATGGTGATACAGGTGCCGTTTCCGTCCCGCATTACCTCGTACTCAATCTCTTTCCATCCGGCGATGCAGCGCTCCACGAGCACCTGTCCCACACGGCTTAAACGAAGACCGTTCTGAATGATCTCCACGAACTCTTCTTCATTATTGGCGATACCGCCGCCGCTGCCGCCCAGAGTGTATGCCGGACGCAGTACAACCGGATAACCGATCTCCTTTGCGTAAGCAAGACCATCTTCCACGTTGGTGACGATCTGACTCGGCGCGATCGGCTCGCCGATCTTCTCCATGGTCTCCTTGAATGCCTCTCTGTCTTCCGCCTTCCGGATAGTCTTTCCTGTGGTTCCGATAAGCTTCACCTTATGCTCCCGCAGGAAACCACTCTCATCAAGTTCCATGGCGATATTCAAGGCTGCCTGTCCGCCGAGGGTCGGCAGAAGGCTGTCCGGAGATACCTTCAGGATAAGCTTCTTGATCACTTCCGGCGTCAGCGGTTCAATGTATACTTCGTCGGCAATATCTTTATCTGTCATGATGGTCGCCGGGTTGGAGTTGACCAGAACCACATGGATGCCTTCTTCCTTTAAGGAACGGCATGCCTGGGTTCCCGCGTAGTCAAACTCTGCGGCCTGTCCGATGACGATCGGACCGGAACCGATGACAAGTACTTTTTTTATACTGGCATTTCTAGGCATCTTTCGCTACCTCCATCATATTCATAAACTCTTTAAACAGGAACTCGGAATCGTTCGGTCCCGGGCAGGCTTCCGGATGGAACTGCACTGTCATGACATTTTTGCCCAGATAGTGCACGCCTTCCAGAGTGCCGTCGTTGACATTAATAAAGCTCACCTCTGCCACATCCCGGTTCAGGGTGTCTTCCATGACCACATATCCGTGGTTCTGTGAAGAAATGTACACCTTTCCGGTCTTTAAATCCTTCACCGGATGGTTTGCTCCCCGGTGTCCGTAGCGCATTTTCTTCGTATCTGCCCCGTTGGCAAGAGCCATGAGCTGATGACCGAGACAAATACCGAAAATCGGAACATCTGTGGCAAAAAGTTTTTTAAGTTCTTCTATGATCTCCACACATTCTTTTGGATCTCCCGGCCCGTTGGACAGCATGATGCCGTCCGGCTCGTCCGCCAGAACTTCTTCTGCCTTTGTGTAAGCCGGATATACGGTAACCTGACATCCCAGCCGGTTTAAGGACTTCTCGATATTGTATTTTGCACCGTAATCCATCAGCGCAACCTTGAATCCATCTCCCGGCAGCACTCTCTTCTCCTTACATGAGACTTCCCGGACAACGCCTTGTACTTTGTAGGCTCTGATTCGCTCCAGCTCCTTTTCAAGGTCAAAATCTTCTCTGGTAGTTATAAGCCCGTTCATGACACCGTGCTCTCTGGAAATCTTTGTGAGATATCTGGTGTCCACTCCGGCGATTCCGGGAATATCGTATTTCTTTAAAAATGTATCGAGTGTCATCTCATTACGGAAATTGCTGGCCAGTGTAGAATACTCTCTCACAATGAGGCCGCTGGTCCAGGGATGCACGGACTCCATGTCCTCCGTACAGATACCGTAATTACCGATCAGGGGATAGGTCATCACCACGGACTGTCCTGCGTAAGACGGGTCCGTCAGGATCTCAAGATACCCTGTCATGGATGTGTTAAAAACGATTTCACTGATGACTTCCTTCTCGGCGCCAAAGCTTTCTCCTGTTAACACCGTTCCATCTTCCAAGATAAGAAATGCTTTCATGATGTCTCGTTCCTTTCTATATTAGAACATTGTTGGTGCGCTGACGCTTTCTCTCCAGCTATTCATACGCCGGAAACAGCAAATCAATACACCGGTTATTTACAAAATGAGAGTAATTCGCACAATGACCGGCTTTTTTGTGCTGTGCGCAAAAAAAAAGACGGGAACCCCCGGCTTCAAAACATCGAATCAGGCATCGGCCCGCCAGCGCCGGGAGCGTATCTTTTCTAAACTGCGTCATTTTGCATCTGCACACCGTGTCTCTCAGTTCACATTGTCCTGAAA
The DNA here is from genome assembly GCF_002159465.1 of Eubacterium sp. An3. Classification (NCBI taxonomy): domain Bacteria; kingdom Bacillati; phylum Bacillota; class Clostridia; order Eubacteriales; family Eubacteriaceae; genus Eubacterium; species Eubacterium sp. An3. The sequence continues at coordinate 23,646 of NZ_NFIR01000023.1, read as the reverse complement.
AAGTCCGGTGTGAACCGGCATTCGCACTACGCCACCGTATCATTGCTTAAATTGCTAAAATTCTAACATATATCATCCTTAAATACAAGGGCAGAAATATGAATTTTTTATTTTTTTAACTATCGTTTTCTTTTTTACAGTCTGAAAAGCACTTTCATGTATATTAAATTACGTTCCGACACTTTCCGTCGGAAAACGTCTGTTTTTCGCCTATTACGGGGCAAACAGACGGTATGCTTCCACAAAACAGGATGGTGCGCCGCTTTCTCCACAAAAGCCAGCGCACCATTTTCTGCAATTATTTTTTTTAATCCTGCAAAAATACTGTCAGTTTAACTCTGCGATCCGGCTGACGCCCACATAAATCTGACTGATCTTATACCAGGTGGCAAAATCCACCTGCCCGGTCACCGGCAGATTGAAGATCCGCTGGAATGTCTCCACAGCGTTCTTCGTGGCTGAACCAAAGATACCGTCCGCCCGGATAGTCGGCATGGCGGGGTAATCCTCAGCAATCCGGTTGAGCTGCATCTGCATCTGACGGACTTTCTCCCCGGATGAGCCCACCGTCAGCGTGTATCCCGGCCAGGAGGCCGGAACCCCCGATATCATGTCTGCAGTGTTGATATAAATATCACTTCCATAATAATATTGAAGAATCTCCTCCGCCGACAATCCGTCATCTCCAAGACTCTTGGAGCCCCACTGGCTGAGCTGATTCGGGCAGGTCACCCGGCGTCCGTCACAATACTGCGCCAGAATCGGCTGGCTCACGTCCGGCCGTGAGAGATAAGCGTTAAAAATGTCATCCACTACCAGATTGATACTCTCATAAATAGTCTTTCCGTCTATCCATTTCTGATCATAGGCAGTGGAGGATGTGATGGTAAAATCATACCCCCGGTTTCTGTACCATTCCGTGTATACCCGGTTTAAGGTAAAAGACATGATTGCCAGGATATTGGCCCGAAGCGTCGCCTCCGGCCAGGTGGAATAAATCTCGCAGGACGCCACATTTTTAATGTAGTCTCTGTATTGTACATAGTGGTTGGTCGCCGTAGCATCACCCGGAGCCCCGTCATGAACTACCACAAATTCTGGCACAACCACCCGGCTCAGCACCACCTCTCCGGTGGCCTGGATATCTTTGATCTCATTCTCTGCGATCTTCGGCGGATACTCCCCATACAATGTATGAGGTCCAATGGCAAGAATCCGGTATTCCCCCTGAGCCTGAGCCAGGCGCAGCATTCCCTGATTCTGCAGAGCAAGCTGACCGGAGAAAATCTGTGCGCCGGAAACCGTCAGCGGTTCATAACCCGGCGCATTAATCCGCAGATTATACTCCGAATACGGCTGTTCTTCCGATGGTTCCAGAGAATACTCCACAGGCGGCGCCTCCAGTTCCACCGTCTCCGTCTGTCCGGAAGAATCCGTCATAAGCCGCTCCAAAATCTGATCCGGCTCCCCCGTGGAAGAAATCTCCACCGACGCCCCCGGCACCGGCCGCTCACTGCCGGACTCCACCAGACTGATCTTCAATTGTCCATATTCTGCCATAGATACACCCATATTCCTGCGACGGTTCAGTCGCACGGCTTACAGGCAAAGCACAAGCCGCGCGCCCAAAAGGCATGGCTGAAACGTCACAGATTTTTTTATTAGTATATGCAGGAGAAGGGTGGAGGGACACTGTTTTGTTGTCTGCTTCGCATATCATAATCAATCAAATGCCTATACATTTATTGTCATATTTTCTTTAACAAGAGCTCTCTGTCCACTTCAGAAATACTGAGTATGCGGAATATTTGATAAATAACAATACCTCTTTTAATGAAGTAGTAAATTTTTCAAAATCCGTATCTTTAATCTGAGCCGGTGCAATAAGATTAATCTTATAATCAGGAACAAATTGCAGCACTTTTGTGTTCTGTTTCCCGAACATCGTATGAATGAAAAGCCTAATCCCCCAGCTATGCTGGGGAGAATAAAGTAGTGCGAGACGGTGAGGATATCAATAAAAATCCTCCTATGCTATAATTGAAATTGGTGTCGCAAGCCAAATTTCAAGCATAGGAGGAGGTCCGAAATGGACAATAGAAGTTTATCACATACCCGATGGAAATGCCAGTATCATATAGTTTTCATTCCCAAATACCGGAAAAAAGTATTATATGGGAAAGTGAGAGAAGATGTACGGGAGATACTTAGTATATTATGCAAGTATAAAAATGTAGAAATAATAGCAGGAGCAGTATGTATAGATCATGTGCATCTCAGTGTGGCAATACCACCAAAATTGAGCATAGCAAATTTTATGGGGTATTTAAAAGGAAAGAGTACGCTAATGATATACGACAGGCACCCGGAAATGCAAAGTAAATGGGACAAAGCATTCTGGGCCAGGGGATATTATGTAGAAACAATTGGTAATATCACCGATGAAGCAGTACAAAAATATATCAAAGAGCAAGCAGAAGAATCGAGGAGAAATGATTCAAGAGGTACCGCTTTATAGCGGACCAGTAAGATAGCTTGCGACATCCGCCCTTATGGGCGAGCAGTAACAGAAGCCCTTTGGAGGGCTAATGGCAAACCACCAGTTGAACTGGTGGTTGCTGACTTAGACATGGGCGCATCCCAATCTTCTGCGCCAAAATAAATCGCCAACGTTACCACCGGCATCGCATAATGAATATTCGATTGATTCTCGATTGCTAACAAAAGATACGCATTATTGTTATCCGTCATTACCGTTACCGCTTTTATCAAATCTCTGCTTCTCTGAACCGGCTGTTTATGTCCCTTTTCTCCTCCATAAGGAATGTCCAGCTCCCGGGTATCTAATTCTTGCAGACATTCCGGACAAATAACCTGTTCTCCATTATGGATAAAATAATTAAATACATCTGCAAAAATTGTATTCTGTCTCATATATTTTATTGTTGCAATATCTTTAACCCCCAACCGTTCACCTCTTCCTTTTGACTACTGTTTATATTTTTTATATATTATCACAATAAATTTTATTTTGCAATTATTTTTTATTATGTTTTGCATTGCTTTTTCCTGCTGGAAAAACGTCATGAATTCTGCTATTATCATTATTTGAAAATACAAAAAATCTAAGAGATGAAACAATCAACCAGAAAGGACGAACCGTCTATGAATAAAATAAATTATCAGAAAGAACTGGATAAAATCACCGGACAGATCGGTGAAAATCTGCCCGAAGAGCAGAAACCGCATTTATTCCTCCACGCCTGCTGCGCTCCCTGCAGCAGCTACGTGCTGGAATATCTGACCCGGTATTTTCACATCACTCTCTTCTATTATAATCCCAACATCACGCCGGAGACAGAATATCAAAAACGGATTCACGAGCTGCAGCGTTTCATCCGGGAGGCCGGCTACGAAGAGAAAGGGCAGGTTATTCTCATGGAAGGCGACTATGATCCGGCCTGCTTTTTTGACATGGCAAAAGGCATGGAAGACCTGCCGGAGCGGGGCATCCGCTGCTATCACTGCTACGAACTCCGGATGAGGGAAGCTGCAAAAAAAGCGGCAGAGCTGCACGCTGACTATTTCACCACTACCCTTTCCATCAGCCCACACAAAAACGCTCAGTGGATCAACGAAATCGGAGAACGTCTGGCGGAAGAATACGGCGTGCGTCACCTGCCTTCCGACTTCAAAAAGAAAGGCGGCTATCTCCGCTCCATTGCCCTGTCCGAGGAATATCACCTTTACCGACAGGATTACTGCGGATGCGTATTTTCCAAAAAGGCGGCGGAAAACATGAAGCACAACGATTGAATTTTATTGTCGTCGATTCGGCCGGGAAAATATATGATAAAGGCCCTATATCATATGAATCTCAACAGATTTTTCTGCCAAACAAAAAAACTGCCGGCTTAAACCGACAGTTTTTCATAGTATATCACGTTTTCTTTATAAACTTATTACCGCATTTCGGGCAGGTGATCTCAATCTTGCCTTTTCCTCTGGGCACCCGGATCTTCTGAGAACAGGCGGGGCATTTGAAAAAGCGGAAAATCTGTGCCTGCTCTCTCTCTTCGCTTTTCTGGTCGAAGTATTCAAACAGCGGCCGCATGATTCTCATAAAACGTTCATTTTCCCGCTGTCTTTTCCGATGGTTATGGGAAAAGAAGCGAAGCAGGCAGAGCAGCAGAGGAAGGAGACTCACCGGATTCAACATCCGGATGCCTTCCACCGGAATCAGTGTTGTGATCAGATTGATCAGCAGGCTTAAAAACAGAAGCCCGCAGGATAATCCGTCGATTCCATATATTCCGTGAAAAAAGTTCTTAAAACGATTCATTTTTCTTCTCCTGTTTCTTTTCGTGTTGTGACACGTCCGTTTTAAAGGGGATGGCGCTCGCGTGCCATCCGTCCATGTATCGCATTAATCGCTTATATAATCAGGAACAAAATGTGTCCATTTCATTATTTCACAGAAATCTTTCCTCGTCAAGAATTACTGTTTCCGTGCAATAGCGCTATTTCAACAGTGACTGGCGCATCACATGAATAAATTCCTGGTTGTTTTTCGTCTTTTTGAAGAACTGGAGGATCTGCTCCACATTTTCTTCCGCGCGGGTTCCGGACATTTCCCGGTGCAGGGCAAATACAATCTCCTGCTCTTCTTTGGAAAGGAGCAGGTCGTCCCGGCGGGTTCCGGATTTCTGAATGTTGATGGCCGGGAATATCCTCTTCTCGGAAAGCTTTCTGTCAAGAACCAGCTCCATGTTACCGGTTCCCTTAAATTCCTCGAATACCACGTCGTCCATCTTGCTTCCGGTATCTACCAGGGCGGTGGCAAGAATTGTCAGGCTGCCGCCTTCCCGCATGTTTCTGGCTGCTCCGAAGAACTTTTTCGGCATATGTAATGCCGCCGGGTCAAGACCGCCGGAAAGGGTACGTCCGCTTGGAGGAACCACCAGATTGTAGGCTCTTGCCAGCCTGGTGATGCTGTCCAGGAGAATCACCACATCTTCGCCGTGCTCTACCAGACGCTTTGCCCTCTCCAGAACCATTTCCGATACCCTCTTATGATGCTCCGGCAGTTCGTCAAAGGTCGAATAAATAACTTCTGCGTTCGGGCCTTCAATGTATTCCCTGATGTCTGTAACCTCCTCCGGACGTTCGTCGATAAGCAGGACGATGAGCTTCATATCAGAATAAGCCGTCGTAATGCTCTTGGCAATCTGCTTTAAGAGAGTCGTCTTACCAGTTTTCGGCTGGGATACTATCATACCTCTCTGCCCTTTTCCTATCGGGGAGAGCAGATCCACCATCCGCATGGAAACCGGCGCGCCCGGCATCTCCAGACGAATCCGCTCGTTCGGGAAGATCGGCGTCAGATCTTCAAAGTTTTTTCTTTTCTGCGCTTCATATGGTTTATAACCGTTGACGGACTCCACATAGAGGAGCGCGCTGTATTTTTCATTCTGGGTTTTTACCCGGGTGTTTCCAATCAGGATGTCGCCGGTCTTTAAATTGAAGCGGCGAATCTGGGATGGGGAAACGTACACATCATTCTCTCCCGGCAGATAATTCTCACAGCGGATAAATCCATAGCCGTCCGGCATGACTTCCAGGATACCGTTGGCCTTCTCCCCGCTGTCGAGGCTCTCCAGCTCACTCTTCATGCCGTTTTCATTTCTTCCATGTTCCTGACCGCCGTCATGGACAGCCTCGGCGCGCTCATAATCCGCGCGGTCATCCATTCTTCGCTCAAAATTCGTCTGGTCGCCATTTCTTCTTCCATAATCAGTTCGCTCGCCATTTCTTCTCTCATACTCCGGACGTTCTCCGTTCACTCTCTCGTGCTCCTGTCGTCCGGCTGATTCGCGGCTGTTCATCCGCTCTCTTCCGTTGTTTTCGCCAGGCTCCCGCTCTGCGCGCACACGGGTTGTCCGCTCCGTTCTTCCGCCCTCATGGACATGCGCAGACTGCTTCTCGCCATTGGACGAGGATTCCAGCTCCATCAAACGCTCGATCAGCTGTTCTTTTTTCAGCGTGCTGATTCCCCGGAGACCTTTCTCCTTTGCCGCAGCCCTCAGTTGCAATAATGTCATATTTCTATAATTCATGTGAAACCTCCATTTTCTAATCTCCATACGCAGACACGCAGTCTCCCGGCCTCTCAAAGCATCTGTACACGAAACAACCGCGAGCGAGAAAGCACGGAAAAAGACACAGCAAAAGCCGCAGCAGCCCTCAAAACGCACCGGGATTATACCCTCACGGCTGTCTGAGCAGTGCATAAACGTGTCAGTATATGAATCAGGTTGTAAATACTATCCAGGAAAAAATTACTGATGTGCATAAAAATTGTCTTTACAGAAACGAATCTTCTATATATTCAACACAATTATTTATAATACCATTATGATAGCACAATTTTCAGAGAAAACAACTGTTTTTTTTCATTTGCATAAACCTATCCCTGATGTTAAAATAAAGCTCTGGAAGGATGAAACAACATGGAACGCTATTATTCTTACAGCCGTTTTCTCAAGGAACGGTTTGGAGAAAAAGTATATAAAATCAGCATCAACGGCGGTTTTACCTGCCCGAACCGGGATGGCACCATCTCCACGGGAGGATGCATTTTCTGCAGTGAGGGCGGCAGCGGCGAGTATTCGGAAAGCGCCCTGCTGCCGGTTTCCAGGCAGATTGCTCTGGGCAAGGAACAGAGCAGCAGAAAGTATTCCGGCGGCAGGTATATCGCTTATTTTCAGGCTTTTACCAACACCTACGCCCCCGTGGAGCGGCTTCGCGCGCTCTATGAAGCCGCCATCGCACCGGAAGAGATCGTCGCCGTCGCCATCGGCACGCGGCCGGACTGTCTCCCGGAAGAGGTGCTGGATTTGCTGGAAGAGATCAACCGGCAAAAGCCGGTATTTCTGGAACTGGGGCTGCAGACCTGTCATGATTCCACGGCAGCTTTTTTAAACCGCGGATATGAGACGAAGGTTTTTACCGCGGCGGCCAGCACCTGCGCTTCCCGGGGCATCCGCACCACCGCCCACCTGATTCTGGGGCTTCCCGGGGAGACGCCCGATATGCTGGCGGAAACCATCGCGTATGTGAACGCGCTGCCCGTGAGCGGCGTCAAGCTGTCCATGCTCCATACCCTGAAAAACACCCGGCTGGCGGATATCTACGCACAGGAGCCTTTTCCTCTTTTCACTCTGGAAAGTTATGTGGACTGTGTGATCTCCTGTCTGGAAATGCTTCGTCCTGACATAGTCGTCGAACGGATTACCGGCGACGGGCCGAGAGATCTTCTGATTGCGCCTGCCTGGAGCCTCCACAAGAGACAGGTACTGAATTCCATTCATCAGGAAATGAAACGGCGGAACTCTTTTCAGGGAAAGCAATGGAAAAAATAAAAAAATGTTAAGACGGCCGGCAATCAAAAACTATCTGCCGGGGGCCTTCAAAATAAATTTACATAAATATTTACACGGAACGGAGAGAAAAATGTCTGAAGAATCGTTAACCTTATATAAATTAATGGTACTGTATATGCTGGATAATCTGGATTTTCCGCTGACGACCTCCCAGCTCAGCGAATTTTTTGTGACCCACGGCTATACTTCTTATTTTCATATGCAGCAGGCAGTCAACGAACTGGATGAGTCCGATTTTATCCGGGGAGAGCTTATCCGCAACACGACCCACTATTATCTTACATCTCATGGCAGAGAAGCCCTCCAGATGTTTGAAAGCAAAATATCGGACGCTATCAAGAATGACATTCTCGACTATTTCAAAGAAAATAAATATCAGCTCCGCAAGGAGGTCAACATCACCGCCGATTACTACCCTCTCAAAAAGGGCGAATACATGGTGCACGCCCAGATCAAGGAGCGCGGAACCGTCCTCATGGAGCTGAAAATAAACGTGGTATCCAAGGAGCAGGCCATCGCCATCTGCGATAAATGGTCGGAAAAGAGCGACACCGTCTACTGCCAGATCATGGAGACATTGCTTTTAAATGACTGATACCCCGTTTTATTCCTCCGGAATCTCCATCTCCTCGCCCAGCGCGTAGGTTTCGATGAGTTCCCAGATTTCATCCCGCCCCTGCTTGGTGACAGCCGAAAACGGAATGATCGGAACGCCCTCGATGACCTTCAGGGTGTCCTCCAGCTGCTTTAACTGTTTTTTCAGCTGGCTTCGTTTGATTTTGTCCGCCTTTGTGGCAACGATCACCGGAGAGAATCCGTTGCTTAAGATCCATCGGTACATCTGGATGTCATTGGCGCCCGGCTTATGACGCAGGTCGATGAGCAGGAAGACCATACGCAGCTGCCGGGAGGTATGAAGATAATTCTCTATCATCGGCCCCCACTTGGCGGCCACTTCTTTTGACACCTTGGCATAGCCGTATCCCGGCAGGTCCACGATGTACATTTCTTTATTTACATTATAAAAGTTGATGGTCTGGGTTTTGCCCGGCTGGCCGGAGGTCCGCGCCAGAGCCTTTCGGTTGACCAGCGCGTTAATCAGGGAAGACTTTCCTACGTTGGACTTCCCTGCAAAAGCCACTTCCGGAAGCTGATTATCCGGAAGCTTGCTGGTGATGCCGCAGACCGTTTCCAGTTCTACATTTTTTATGATCATATGTGTTCTCCTCGCTTATCCCACAAACGCCTTCTCAATCACCTGAGACATTTCTTCCACAAATGTAATGGTAAGCCCGTCTGTAATCTCCTTGTCGAGCTCCCTAATGTTCCGGCGGTTCTTATCCGGAACCAGCACCTCTTTCATGCCGGCAGCCTTCGCTGCCAGAAGCTTCTCTTTCAGGCCTCCGATCGGAAGTACCCGGCCGCGCAGGGTGATCTCTCCTGTCATTGCCAGATCACCCCGGACTTTTCTTCCGGTGATGGCAGAGAGCATGGCAGTAGTCATAGTAATACCCGCAGAAGGTCCGTCTTTTGGCACAGCCCCTTCCGGAATATGGATATGAATATCATGCTTTTCAAAAAATTCACCGTCAATATCGTACTGTCTTGCGATGGAACGGATGTAGCTGAGACCGATTTGCGCGGATTCCTTCATCACATCGCCCATACGTCCGGTGAGGGCCAGCTTGCCCTTGCCAGGCATTACATTTACTTCGATGGACAGGGTATCTCCGCCGACGCTGGTCCATGCCAGTCCACGGACGATGCCCACCTGCGGCTTCGTGGCCTTCTCTTCCTCGGAATACGGCGCCATGCCCAGAAGCTCTTCCAGATCTTCCGGACGAACCTCCAGCTTCTCCTGTCCTTCGATGATGGCGCGGGCTGCCTTCCGCATGATCCGGCCGATCTTTCTCTCCAGATCACGGACGCCGGCCTCTCTGGTATAAGAACGGATGATCTCATAGATGACCTCGTCCGGTATGCTGATCTGTTTCTTCAGGATACCGTTGGCCTTTCGCTGCTTGCGGATCAGATACTGCTTGGCGATATGGAACTTTTCATTTTCCGTGTAGCTGGACAGCTCGATGATCTCCATACGGTCAAGGAGCGGCTTGGAAATGCGTTCCGGCTCGTTGGCTGTGGCAATAAACAGCACCTCGCTCAGATCCAGCGGCACTTCCAGATAGTGGTCGCGGAAGTTCACATTCTGCTCGCCGTCCAGCACCTCCAGCAGGGCGGACGCCGTATCTCCTTTGTAATCGCTGCTGACCTTGTCGATCTCATCCAGAAGCATCAGCGGATTTCTCACGCCCGCCTGCCGGATGCCCTCAGCGATCCGTCCCGGCATGGCGCCCACATAAGTTTTTCTATGGCCGCGGATCTCTGCCTCGTCATGAACGCCGCCCAGAGAAATGCGGACATATTTTTTATTCAGCGCCCGGGCAATGGACTTGGCGATGGATGTCTTTCCGGTTCCCGGAGGACCCACCAGGCAGAGAATCGGCGTCTCTCCCTTTCTGGTCAGAGAACGAACCGCCAGATAATCGAGAATCCTCTCCTTCACCTTTTCAAGACCATAGTGATCCTCCTCCAGAATCGCAGAAGCCTTCTTCAGATCCTTGTTATCCTTGGATCCTTTCTTCCACGGCATCTCCAGCATAGCTTCGATATAATTGCGCATGACGATACTCTCGGAAGCCATCGGCGGAACGCCTTTGAAACGGTTGATTTCTTTGCGGATCTTATCTTTCACCTCTTTGGAGGCGTTGAGTTTCTCACATTTTTCCAGATACTCGTCGGCATCGGAGGCGATGTCCTCCTCGCCCAGCTCCTTGCGGATCACCTTCTGCTGTTCCCGCAGAAGATAATCTTTCTGATTCTTATCTACATTTTTCTTGACTTTCTCCGTGATCTCGTTGCGGATGTCGCTGATCTGCGACTCCTCCATCAATATGTTCATGAGCATCTCCGACTGGCGGATCACGTCGGTCTCCTCCAGAAACTCCTGTTTTCTCTCAAGATCAAACGGGAGCTCGGACGCAAGCTCATACATGAGAGGAAGCAGCTTGCCCTTGTCGATGGCAGCCTGAATCTGATTGGTGAGAAAGCCCGGATTCTTATCAATGAACTCGCCCAGCAGATCGCAGATCAGCCGGAAACGTGCCTTCTCATCATTTTCTCCTTCCGGAAAATTCACGGAATTGATGCGCTCCACAATAACCCACGGGCACGGATCCACATCCTGATAATCGAGAATCTTCGCGCGGCCAACGCCCTCCACGAATACCCGCAGGATTCCCTGTCCTGCTTTCACCATCTGCTGGATTCTTGCGATGGTTCCAACCTGAAACAAGTCTTCCTCAGACGGGGTCTCCTCCGCCGGATCTCTCTGGTTTACTAAAAAAATCAGTTGATTATGATTTACTGCCTCCTCCAACGCTTTCAGGGATTTGGCTCGTGAAACCTCAAAAAAGGCTGATGTATCCGGATAAATCATCTTCCCCCGGAGCGCCAGCGCCGGGAATGATGTATTTTCCATATAAAATATTCCTCCTCTATATCATAAAAGGCCGGCACAATAAATGTATTGTACATCTGCTTGTGTCAGCCTCTCGTTCATGATGCTAAGCAATCTCGTTGCCGCTTTTTTTCCTGTGTTTTTTTGTGATATTCTTTTTGCTGACGGGCTCATCATGATAGGTTAAAATCGGCTCTCCGGTTCCCTCTACCGCCTCAGCAGTGATGGTGCAGGTAGCCACAAGCTCGTCGGACGGAATCGTGTACATCAGATCCATAACGACAGACTCCACAATGGAACGAAGACCTCTGGCTCCTGTTTTTCTGGCGATAGCCTTTTCGGCGATGGCCTTCAGGGAATCTTCGGTAAAGATCAGTTCCACTCCGTCAAGCTCAAAGAGCTTCTGATACTGCTTCACAAGAGCGCTCTTCGGCTCGGTGAGAATACGAATCAGCGCTTCCTCGTCCAGCGGCTCCAGCGATACATTGACCGGCACACGGCCGATGAACTCCGGAATCAGCCCGAACTTCACAAAATCTTCCGGCAATACCTGCTTTAACAGTTCTCCGACATCCTTCTTTTCTTTTCCTGCAACTTCCGCCTGGAAACCGATGGATTTCTTTCCAATCCGGCTCTCGATGATTCTCTCAAGGCCGTCAAAAGCTCCGCCGCAGATGAACAGAATATTGGTCGTATCAATCTGCAGGAACTCCTGATGCGGATGTTTTCTTCCTCCCTGCGGAGGAACAGAAGCCACCGTACCTTCCAGGATCTTCAGAAGCGCCTGCTGTACGCCCTCGCCGGAAACATCACGGGTGATAGACGTATTCTCAGACTTTCTGGTGATCTTATCAATCTCGTCAATATAAATGATACCGGTCTGCGCTCTCTCGATATCGTAATCCGCCGCCTGAATGAGCTTTAAAAGAATGTTCTCCACATCCTCGCCCACGTAGCCGGCCTCTGTGAGAGCTGTCGCGTCCGCAATGGCAAACGGTACATTTAATAATCTTGCCAGCGTCTGCGCCAGTAAGGTCTTACCGGAACCGGTCGGTCCCAGCATGATGATATTGCTCTTTTGTAACTCTATATCGTAATTCTTATCTGTGAGAATACGTTTATAATGATTGTAAACGGCTACAGACAAGACCTTTTTTGCTTCTTCCTGTCCGATGACATAATCATCCAGAAACGCCTTCATCTCCTTTGGCTTCATCAGATTGATTTCCTGGGTGTCATCGTTGTATTCTTCAAACTCGTCCTCCATAATCTCGGCGCATACCTCGATACACTCATCACAGATATACACGCCCTTTGGCCCTGCTACCAGTTTACGCACCTGATCCTGGGTCTTGTTACAGAAGGAACAACGGAACTGCTTGTTATTGTCCGTTCGTGACGCCATAATATTCACCTCTTTTACACTGACATATAACGGTATCTGTCTTAACAACAGGGAAACCGCATATTTTCAAGGAAAGGTTACCACAGTATAATATACCGCGGTAACCTTAGTATATGAACTTACTGTCTCTTGTCCACAACCACGTCGATGAGACCGTATTCCAGCGCTTCCTGCGCTGTCATATAGTTATCTCTCTCGGTGTCGGCCTTGATCTTCTCGTAAGTCTGTCCCGTATTCTCTGCCAGAATACGATTCAATTTTTCTTTGGTCTTTAAAATGTGGTCTGCCACGATCTCAATCTCTGTGGCCTGACCCTGCGCGCCGCCTGACGGCTGATGAATCATGATCTCCGCATTCGGAAGCGCAAGACGCTTGCCCTTTGTTCCGCCTGCCAGAAGGAACGCGCCCATGCTGGCCGCCATACCCATACAGATAGTGGATACGTCGCATTTGATAAACTGCATGGTATCGTAGATCGCCATGCCCGCGGTCACGGAGCCGCCCGGGCTCATGATATACAGATTGATATCCTTATCCGGATCCTCCGCTTCAAGGAAAAGCATCTGGGAGACAACCAGACTGGCTGTCACATCGTTGACTTCTTCTCCAAGAATAATAATTCTGTCCTTTAATAAACGGGAGTAAATATCGTAAGATCTCTCCCCGTGACTGGTCTGCTCAATGACATAAGGTACTAAACTCATATTACTACCTCCTGTTCCCTTACTATTCTCGCTGTCTTAGAGTGGTCTGTTCTTATTACTCAGCCTCTCCGCCCTCATATTCAAGTTCTTCGGAAGCTTCTGTCACAACAGCCTGTTCTCTGATGAAGTCCACTGCCTTCTGGATGGCAATATCATTCTTCATATTCTCTTTCTCAGCTTCGCCCATGTAGGAAGCGATCTGGTCTGCTTCCATCTGGTACATGGATGCCATTCTCTCAAATTCCTTATTCAGGTCTTCTTCCGTTGCCTCGATATTCTCGGCTGCAACAATGGCCTCAAGAACAAGGCTGCTCTGGATTCTTCTCATAGCCTCCGGTCTCATGCTCTCTCTGAATGCTTCCGGGTTCTGTCCGGTAAACTGCAGATACTGCTCGAAAGAGATACCCTGGTAGCTTACTCTCTGCTGGAATTCCTGTACCATCTGGTCAACCTGAGAATCAACCATGGCTTCCGGAATATCCATCTCTGCGTTCTCCACAGCTTTTTCTACCAGCACATTTTCCATATTGTTCTTTGCCTGCTCTTCTTTGCTCTCAAGAAGTTTGGCTCTGATATCTGCTTTGTAATCTTCCAGAGAATCAAACTCTGTAGTATCCTGTGCAAAATCGTCATCGATCTCCGGCAGCTGTTTCTCTGTAATGCCGAGAACCTTTACATGGAAGTTTGCAGGTTTGCCGGCAAGCTCTGCTGCATGGTACTCTTCCGGGAAGGTAACTTCCACGTCTTTTTCGTCACCGATGTTCAGACCAACAAGCTGATCTTCAAAAGTATCGATGAAAGAATGAGAACCAATCTCCAGCTTCTGGCTCTCTGCTGTGCCGCCGTCAAACGGAACGCCGTCGATAGTTCCTGCATAATTCAGAGTGATGATATCTCCCTCTTTTACCGGGCGATCTTCGATAGTAACTTCTCTTGCGTTCTGTTCCTGTGCTTTCTTAAGCTCTGCGTCCACTTCCTCGTCGGTCACTTCCACAGCGTCTTTCTCTACTTCCAGTCCCTTGTACTGGCCAAGAGTTACTTCCGGTTTTACTGCTACAGAAACGGTGAAGATAAAGTTCTCGCCCTTTCCAATCTGTGTCACGTCTACTTCCGGACGGGAAACCACATCAAGCTTAGTCTCCTCCAGAGCGTCCGCATACGCTTTAGGCATGATCTCATTGGCCGCATCTTCATAAAAAATTCCAGGGCCATATGTTTTCTCAATGATGTTCATCGGAACCTTACCCTTACGGAATCCAGGAAGATTGTAGGAACCTTTCTTTCTATTATATACTTTCTTGCAGGCAGCATCAAATTCAGCGGCATCCACCTCGATGGTCAGTTTCGCCATATTATGCTCTAAATTTTCAACCTGTACACTCATTACGTTTCCTCCTTAAAATCATATGTTCCTTATTTTTAACCAAATCAGGGAACGAGAAATCCTATCCGCCTCATCCTGTTCAGTTCGGTTTTTTATAAATCTGAAAACACATTTTAGTATTATAGCATGTTAAGGTTTGGCTGTCCATATTTTTTTTACACAAGCAAAAGCACCATAAAAAGCCGCCGCTCCGGTCCGCAGACCAGAACGACAGCCTTTTTGTTATTTTATCTTACAAGTTTTTTGAGATTTCTCGTGGAATCAGCATTTTCCGAACAGCCGGGATTACTCCTCGCTGCCGCCAGCCATCTGCTGTTCCTGTTTCTTGATCATTTTACGAACCATCTCTCCACCGATGGAACCGGCTTCCTTGGCTGTAATATTTCCATTATAACCTGGTTTTAAGTCAACGCCGATCTCATTTGCAACTTCCATTTTAAAACGATCCATTGCATCCTTCGCTTCCGGTACTTCCACCTGATTGGTTTTGGTATAACTTTTTGCCATTGTATTTTACCTCCATGTTATCTGGAATCATCCGGATGACATCTAAATAAATGTTTTGTTTTTGCTTTGTCAATCAGTTACTCTATTCTTATCGGCATGTGCCTCACGGTTTTCGTGAAGCGCATCAAAAGCTTTTGTTTACCGTAAGCCTATTATCTGCAAAAACACAACAAATATAATGGAAAATTTTGTGGCAATCAAAAATTACAGGATAAGATCCGCGATCTCTGACGGTTTCTTCACAAAAACCTTTCCTCCCAGCTCCTCAAGCTTTTTCCGTTCCCGGAAACCCCACTCGCATAAAATGTAATCCATGCCGCAGTTTTCTGCCGTGGCAAGATCCACCTCGGAATCCCCCACATAGACCGCATTTTCTGCGGAACTGCCCAGCTGGCGCAGCGCCTCCATGACCGTGTCCGGCGCAGGTTTCTTCCGGATACCCTCGCTCTCTTTTTCGCCGATGGCCACCGGAATGATTCCCTTAAAATAAATCTCGCTGAGCTCTTTCACAGCAAAATCCGCCTTGTTGGAGACTATGGCCATTTTGACGCCTTTTTCTTTCAACAGTTCCAGCAGTTCCATAATTCCTTCATAAGGCTTCGTCAGATCATTGCAGTGAATCCCGTAATGCTCCTTAAAACCTGCAAACACCTTTTCAAAATCCGGATTTTCCTGCCCGGAAGGCAGCGCCCGCTGCATAAGCAGCAGAATGCCGTTGCCCACAAACCGGCGTACCTCGTCTCTCGTTCTCGCCGGATAACCGTTGCTCTCCAGCGCATAATTGACGCTGTTCATAAGATCGTCCAGCGTATCCAGCAGAGTGCCGTCCAAATCAAAAACCACTGTATCTTTTTTCTGCATTTTCTTCACCTGTCCTTTTCTTTCTTCTGAAACTTCCAGAAGAACTTCTGTATTTTATCTGGAAACACCCTCCCGAATACATCTGCCTTTAAGATTATCTGCGGATCATTTTCCTTGAAATGCTCTTAATATCCGTCGCTCCGCACATGGCCATGGTATCTTTAAGCTCCGCAGCCAGCTTCTCAATGTAAAGCCGCACACCCTCTGCCTGGCCGCCGTAGACCGCCTGCACAAACGGTCTCGCGATGAGCACCGCATCGGCTCCCATGGCCAGCGCCTTAAACACATCGATACCAGTCCGGATACCGCCGTCCACGAAAATCTTCATGCGGCCTTCGTTCCATTCCACAATCTCTTCCAGCACCTCCGCCGTGGCCGGCGTCTGATCGAGCACCCGGCCGCCGTGATTGCTCACCACGATGGCGGAGGCTCCTGCCTCATAGGCTTTCTTAGCTCCTTTCACCGTCATGATTCCCTTAATGATAAACGGGCGCTCCGCGTCATGCACAATCAAAGCCAAATCTTCCACAGTCTTGTTTCCTGCCGGCGGTTCCATATTTTTAAGGAACGGCAGTCCCGCCGCATCAATATCCATAGCCGCCATCATGGCGCCGCTCTCAAACACCAGATCAAGCTTCTCATGGATCGTATCCATATTCCACGGCTTGATGGTCGGGATACCTCTTCCGTTATTATCCTTGATGGCCCGGGTCGCCGCCAGGAACACATTCGGATCTATACCGTCCCCGGTAAACGCAGCGATGCCGTTCTCGGCACAAGCCGAAACCAGAATCTGATTATACTCTTCATCGTCATATTTATCCCCGTAATGCATCCGCATGGCTCCCACCGGCCCCGCAAAAAACGGATAGGCAAACTTATTGCCAAACAATTCAATACTGGTATCCGGCTCCACATTTTCTCCGATGGTGTCCATATTGACCCGAATCTGCTGCCACTGGTCATAATTGCGAATCGCCACATCACCGATTCCCTTGGCTCCCGGCCCAGGAATCTGGTTTTTACACGCCCGGCCGTTGCACACCGGACAGACCTTACAGTACGGCCCCACCTCAAATCTCGCCTGTTTCATAACTTCTTCGTATGTCATATCTATCCCTCCCATTTACTTGAATTTTATCATATCTTTATGGAGATTTCTATAATAAATAATTGGCGGGGAACTTGCCCCCTTTTCTTCGTTTATGATATACTGAGAATAAACCTGTTCTCAAACAAGCATTTCTGATCATATTGGTTTTTTCTTATTATTTTGTACAAACTATTTTTTTACTATTTATTATATTATATCATCCAGAAAGGAGGATTCATTTATGGCATTTGCTCAGGAACAACTTTACACCCTTGAAGATATCTATTCTCTTCCGGACAATACCCGCGCTGAATTAGTAGACGGACATATATATTACATGGCTCCTCCATCCCGCAAACACCAACGGCTTTTGCTTTCTTTAAGCCGGGCTATTGCCGATTATATTGATCAAAAAGGCGGCGATTGTGAGATTGACATTGCTCCTTTTGCTGTTTTTCTCAATCAGGATGCAAAGAATTATGCGGAACCAGACATCAGTATTATCTGCGATAAAAATAAACTCACTGATAAAGGATGTGCCGGCGCGCCTGACTGGATTATTGAAATTGTTTCGCCCAGCAGCCACCGAATGGACTATTATATTAAACTCTTTAAATATCGCACCGCCGGAGTTCGGGAATATTGGATTGTCGATCCTGACAAAAATCGAATTCTAGTATATAATTTTGAACATGAAAATATGGCAGAACATTCTTTTCATGACATCATAAAGGCAGGAATTTACGATGATTGCTTTATTGATTTCTCTAAATTGAATCTTCAATTATAAAATTAAAAAAATAACAAAAAGACCTGCACTTCTTCTGAACCGTCCCCCGAGTATTAGAATTTAAGTCTAACTATTGGGGGCAGCTCAGGGAATAGAACAGGTCTTTTTCCGATTCTTTTTAATACCTTAAATCTATAATCCTCCAACCATATTTTTTGCCCAAATTCTTATCCATCCTTTCTGGTACAATTATATTATCTCACCTTCACACTCTTCTTCTTCGACCAGTCAGAATACACGCGAATGGTCTGTCCGCTGGAAAACACATCTTTGTAAGTGCGGATACACACATAATATTTCTTTCCGCGTTTCAGCTTTTTGATGGTCTTTATATTCTTTTTGTTGTTCTTAACCGTTACCGTTTTGACGGCTTTTTTGAATTTTTTGTTTGTGGAATACTGGATTTCGTAGCCGTCTGTGTTCTTCCTCTGCTTTTTCCATCTGACAGTTACTTTCTTTTGACCGGCGGTCAGCTTCTTGATGGATGTCTCTTTTAAATCCAGGGTCACCGTTACATTTGCGGAAGCCAGAATACTGCCGTTGGTCGGAGAGACCAGGTTGATTACCGCTGTGCCGATACCCACTCCCCGGATATTGCCGCCGGCGTCCACGGTGCAGACAGCCGGGTTGGAGCTTTGGAAGAGAAGCGTATCATTGGCAACCGGCACCTCGCCCAGCACATCTTCGAAGCACAGAGATGCTTTCGCTGTGTCCCCCAGATACAGTACATTTTTATTGACGCACAGACGAACCGACGCGAGCGTCTGGTCGAAGGAAATATGCGCAGATGCCCTTCCGTCCTGATAGTTGTTCCGGGACGCGGTTTCTTTCAAAGTGCCGCCGAAGCATTGTATCCAATAATATTTCCCGTTTACATTCACTGAGCCGACGCCGATACACACGAAATCTCTGTCCAGAATATTGGAGCGGTGCCCGTCAGAATTCATCCAGGCCTCCATAGCGGCCTCCGGAGAAGTATTGCCGGCAGCGATATTTTCGCCCATGGCCAAGCGTGAGGCTTCAAATGCCGTCTGGAACTCTTCTCCATTCGGTCTTGTATGACTGAAATTCACGGAAATCTCGAAAGCTCTCTGCATGGCGGCGTCCAGAAGATCTCTGTCCATGACAAGCGCCGGAAGCCCTGCTTTTGCTCTCTCCTGATTGACAAGCTCGAGAATCCTCCAGGCTTTGCTGTAATAACGCTCTCCGGTCACCGTAATCTGTCCGGATTCCGATGCCTGCACGGGCTTAGCCATAAGAAATGTACCAAAGACCGCCAACAGAAAGACTGTCAGTATGGCAAAGGTTTTTGCTGCATTTTGTTGTTTCATACAATTTCTCCTTTCTTCTCTCCGACAGCACAAGAACTGCCTTTTATTTACAGGCGATTTTTATCTCCCCACTCGCACATTCCGTCCAGAATCGGGATAAGAGATTTGCCCCGCTCCGTGAGACTGTACTCCACCTTAGGCGGAATCTGCGGATACTCCTCCCGATGAACCAGCTTATCCTCTTCCAGTTCTTTCAGCGTTGAGCTGAGATTTTCATTGGAAATGTATCTCTCCCATATTTTCTTCCTCCTCTTTCACATGCCCACACCTGCGGCTGAATATTCACCTACAGGTAAGTATATCACTTTATTGTAAGTATATATCTCCAGTGTAAGTATCATACTTAAATGTGCGTACTTGTTTTTTGTTTCATTCTTGTTATGATTATAATATCACAACACTACAAAATCAATCGGGAGGTGAATGAAATAAACAGACGGCTGCGCCCAGGCCGCTGCCCTGGCAGATAAACTTTAATTACATAAGAGTGATAAAGTTGGGAAGTAATCTTCCAAATCAATTAGGATTGACGCAGCAGATACGTCAGGAAAGGAGAAAATATGAACAATATAAAACGGAGCAGAAAAATACAGCTTTCAGATTTTTCTGCTCCTGTTCTATCCTTATCATATGTATAGTACCTTTATTTTCTGCTATTCCTGTTCTTTTGCCATTGCTATCTTATCCAGAAGTTCAACGATTTCGTCCTTCGTATATTCCTCTTTTTCTCCGTTGGCAATTATCAGCCGTAACTGATATAACGTGGACATTTTAACCGTCTGCATTTCTTTTTCTGTCATTATATCACTCATTTTTCCTCCCCTCTCCGGTCTCCCGGGTATTGTCTTCCTTAAAGACAATACAATTTTATCTCACAGCCGCTATGCAAATAACTGTTTTTTACATAATTGTTTTATTTTTACAATTTCGTATTTTGTTTGTATATGTAAAGTATAACACAAATATTTCTTTCCTAACATAAAAATCTACTGTATAATTATGCCAATTTTCCACTGCCGTCGTTCTTTCCTTGCAAAGCTGCCCCAGATTCATATATAATCTTTTTAAGAAATTTGCTGAAATTTTACAGATATTGCCAGAAGCATTATTTCCATATGAGGGGATGTAAAAATCATATGAAATCCACATCAAAACATCAAAAACAAAAAAATCGTTTAATAAAATGTCTTCTTTTCACAGTCCTGTCGCTAATCACTGCAGCCGCTCTGATCATTTTTTACTTTTACACCTATCAGGATTTTACAGAACAGGATTATACTCTGGTGTACATTTCTACTCTGGTGTATTCCATTCCTATCTTTTTTATCGGTGTTTATGTGTACATTTCCTTAAAGGAATATTATAAGAAAATCGACAATGATTATCTGCAGACACAGGAAACTGCCGCCAAACGGCAGGAGCAGCTTCTGATCCATGCCAGAGAACAGATGCAGCAGCGGATGAATGCTGCCTTGTCTCAGTTAAATGAGCTGGAGCACCTGCTGCGTTCCGGCCAGGAAAAGGAAGCCTGTCAGCTCTGCTCCAGACTGTCTTCTTATTATCAAAAGACCCGGTATCGTCATTACTGCCGAAACGATATCGTTGATGTGATTCTTCACACGAAAAAAGAGGAATGTGACCTGCTGCACATTGCATTTACCTGCCATATTCTTTTGCCTGAGCAAATGAATCTTCCGGCTCCGGTGCTGATCAGCCTGTTTGTCAATCTTTTAAATAATGGTATCGAGGGATGCAGCTCTTCCGGACAGGAGTCTCTTTTTCTGAAGCTTTCTGTCAATTACAAGGGCGATTATCTGTTGCTTCACATGGAAAATGCAAAGAATCCGGCGACCGTTTTCTCGCACTCTTCCACAAAAGCCGATACATTTTCCCACGGCCTCGGCCTCCTCATCCTCGAAGAAATCGCCGGGCAGCGGGACGGTTCCTGCCATTGGCAGGACAGACAGACCGCTTTCGTCTCCGACATCATGCTGCGCTATCGGTAGCGTCCTGCTTTTAAACGTATCTCACAGAAAGGAGTATCCATGTTTCCGAAAACCTCTCCCTTCGAATTTTATTTTATATTCTTTGCCGTGACTCACGCTTTAAACGAGGCCTCCGTCCTGTTTTATTACAGGCGCACCCTGACTCCTCGTTTTACGCAGATACATCCGGCGCTGCAGAACCTGCCATTTCTGCTGATTCCGGTCTGCTACAAAGTGATTACCGGAGAAGTACACTCTCCCACCCACATTTTCTTTCTGTACGGTTCCATGTTTCTGGCCTGTATGATACTGTACAGGGACAAAATCATGCAGCGAATCGGAAACTTTTTCTTCGGCGTCGCCTATTCTTTACTGGCAGAAAATATTCTGGTTTACATATACTGTTTCGGCATCCTTGAACTCTGGTTCGGCATCCCGTTTATCCCCAACAGCCTCGCCGATCCCCAGGATATTCAGAAATTATGTATCACCGGAATTCCTTTTGTCATCATCCAGTTTCTGCTGACACCGCTGGCCATTATCGTATGGAAAAAATACTTGAGCAAAATCAATCTGAAGATTGTCATCCAATTCGGTCTGCTGACATTTATCAGCTTCAGCGGATTCCCATACATTTTTCCGAACCTGCTCGGCCGCCCCGGATGGATCCTGGCCTTCCTCTGCCTTCTCGTCTCCGTGGTCGTATTCTTCCGGGGCGTCATACAGCTCCAGAAACTGTTCCGTCAATCTTACTTCCGAGAAAAAGAACAGAAACTGCTGAAACAGCACCTGGAAGATTTTGAAAAGCAGCAAAACGACAGTCTGCAGCTTCGCAAACAGAATCACGACATGTCCGGACATATGCAAGCCGTCTCATACCTCATAGCGGAAGGAAAAACGGAGGAGGCGCTTCGCTATATTGAGGAATTAAAGCAGGGGATGGGGTGACTGATGATCAGAATATTTTTTACAAAAAATAAGACAGGAAAACTCCCCCGCGCTCTTAATCAACAAAATCTTCATCTGATTTTTGAGAGGACGGTACGCTTTCCTGTCTTATTTGGCAAAAGTACGTTTCATTATTTTATCACTCTGTTTTTTCTTTTTTGGCCATTTTTCTTACATCATCGACGGCCTTTTTCACTTCTTCCATATTCTCACATGATTCAAATTTGTCAGCCACTAAATTCAAAATTACTTCCAACTGCTTATCTGTCATATTCTCCTGCATTTTTCCTCCTTTCTCCGGTCTCCCGGGTATTACCTCTTTGCAAAGGTAAGCTGATTATATACTACATAAATTACATTTTCAACCATTTTTTACATTTTTTTACATTTTATTTTTTTCCTTTTTAAACCATTCTTTACAGTAACTATATCACAGATTCCCTCACACGGCACATAAAATGTAAAATATATTGCCGGGGTATTTCTATTTTTTCTCTTATCTTTTATAATAAAATGAAATGTAAACCGCGCATATTTTTTACAGCCCATATATTTCCACTATAAAGAAAGGAGGCCGCCCCTTTGCCATCCACACTCTTCATCTCAACATCACAGATTTACACTTTAATCTACCTGTTTGCCCACCTGTGCTATGCTGCCTCCATGGTTTTCTTTTTCAGCCGGACGCTTTCTCCGCGTTTTTTTGTGAGGAAACCTTTTCTTTGCAGTCTTCCTTTTCTGGGGATTCTTCTTTTGTATACAGGGATTACCGGTGACGCGCAGTCGCCTTTTTTCAAGATTGTTTTTTACTGTGTTGCTTTGGCGGCAAACGGGTTGCTTTACGGGACGCGTTTCTGGCGGCGGATGGGTAATTATTTTTTTATCGTGATCTGCCTGGGAATCGTTGAGTTTGTCGCGACGATTTTGTATTATCCTCTGATATTTCTTTTTCATCGGGAGATTCATTCCTTCCTGGATCCTGTTGTTCCGCGGGATAATCCTGTGGATTTGCTGGTGTTTATCTGTCTGCCCATCGTGGTGCAGGTACTTTTTATGCCTTTTTTCATCCGGCTCTGGCAGAAGGCCGTTCAGTATATCAATTTAAAGATACTGATTCAGCTTGTGCTGGCCACGTCGCTGTCCGGCAGCGGTGTTTTGTATGTTTTTCCGCAATTTATGGGCAGAGTCGGGTGGATCTTCGTCTTTCTGGGAACATTTCTTTCGATTCTTCTTTTCTTTCGGGGGATACGGCAGATGCGCCTGCTTTTGCATGTGCACCGGGCGGAACAGGAAGTTCTCGATGAAAATCTTCAGAGTTATAAGGCAGTACGGGAACGGAATCTTCATCTTCGCCGGCAGAATCACGATATTGCCGGACATCTGCAGACAGTCTCCTATCTTCTTGCTGAAGGGAAAACGAAGGAGACGAAAGAATATATTCGTGAGCTATTGAAATTATTGTAACCGGGTTATTGCGATTGGAATTGTGTAAAACAAGGTTCCGTCGCAGTAACGGTCTAACGACCGTAACTGCTGACGGACTTTTTGTGCGCATTTTCGGCAGAATCTGTTTGCTTTGGCTACAATTACAGCGCTTGCGCTGCTGAAAAAGCGCACTGATCTAAGCCTTCTGTCTTAGACAAAAGACTGGTATGATGTGTATTTTGAAATTTTAAAAA
>NZ_NFIR01000022.1:0-61028 GCF_002159465.1 Eubacterium sp. An3 | reverse complement strand
GATCAGTATGAAAAAGAATACTATGCAGCATTAGATGAAAGAGCTGAAGCTTTAGCAGGGTAACTCAACATTAAAAGGGCATATTTAATTTGTACTTTTTCTTGACATAGGACCAAAGTTAAACTGCCCGTTTTCCGCCGGCCGGCCATCGAACAGGGTCTGCGCCGGCTCGGATTCATCCCCGGGCATCTGATCAAAGAATCGGATACATATTTCACCAGTGATTTTCATGATTTCATGGGAACGGACGAGGCGCTCCGCATCCGGGAAAGCGAGAACCTTTCCAACACCCGCGCCGTCTCCTTTCTCACATACAAAGGGCCTAAGCTGGACTCTGTTTCCAACACCAGAAAAGAACTTGAGACAGAGGTGGCCGACGGCGGCGTCTGCCGGAATATCCTTCTGTCCCTGGGTTACCGGGAGCTTGCCCCCGTGCGGAAGCTCCGCCAGTATTATCACCTTGAAAACATCACCGCCTGCGTAGATCAGGTGGAAGGTCTTGGCTCTTTTCTGGAGCTTGAGATGCTCGTGGAACAGGAATCAGAGCGTCCGGACGCCCTGAAAAAAATCGAGGCTATCTTACATGACCTCGATTGCAGAATGGAAGATACCACCCGTTATTCTTATCTTTTTATGCTTCAGAAGCAGCAGGAGAAATGAGTTTCTTTACATTTCCTGCGCTTCGGAACCGGAACGGTTCACAATATAGATGCCGATGCATACCAGGATCAACGAGGTCACTCCCCGCAAAGTAAATGCCTGCCCGTTTTCGTGGAGAAGCAGGGCTGACAAAATCACGCCGAATACCGGATTCATGAAACCGAATACCGTCACCCTTGAAACCGGATTATATTTTAAAAGCACCGCCCAGAGCGAGTAGGCCACAGCGGAAATCAGCGCCATATATAATAGAAGAGGTACGCATCCTGCCTCATAAAATGTAAGGCTTCACTCCCGTGGTGTGGGCCAGTCCGATGTAAAAGAACAAATACTGTAAAATGGTCTGGAACAAAGCCAGCTTCCCGATCATGGGAATATCCGTTTTCTTCGGGATCAGCAGCCTTTTTTGTGAAATACTTCCAAAAATCAGCGCCAGAACACCGGCCAGAAAAAACCGCGTGCCCGCGAAGACAATCTGGGACGTCGTATTCGAAGCATCAATCCGAAATAGCTCATAGCCAATCTTTACACAGGGAAAGGCACTCCCCCAGAGCAGGCAGCACACCATGGCAAGGAGCCATACCACCGCCGTTTTCTGCATCATTTCTTTTTTCATACTATTCTCACTTCTTTCATTTTTCTTTATTTTGGCGTATTAGCCTCACAGAAGCCCCTGCATCCAGGCTTCCTCCTCCCGGAGCAGCTCATCAAGTTCCGTCTCCAGGCGGCACATCCATTCCAGCAGAACAAAAGAGGCTGTCACCGTCTGATCACCGGTCGCGTTGCTCACGCCAGTGATCTCAATCCGCAACGCCTCCGTCTCATCCGCAGGGTGGTAGAGCTTCATCGTGTCTCCCGGCTGCACTTCTCTTCCGCTTATCAGACAGGGAATCTCTATCTCCTCCGTCACGTGCTCTTTTATTTTGTTAAAAACATCCGTCGCTATATCCAGATAATGTTCCATTGTTTATACCCGTTCCTTTTTATCTTCTCACTTCATTTTGCTTTCATAATCCTGTAATTCATGAAAAATATTATCTACAAACACAATGTCCTCAACAATTCGATACAGCATAAAATATCTGTGCGAGAGAAAATTTATCCTGCGATATCCCAGTTCTTTTAATTGAGCGTTACTACTACTTTATATTCCATACTTTTCCCTCATGTCAGCAACAACCTCATCCGCGGATCTATAGTTCCCCTTTGATGCAGATACTCTTGATCTCTCAAGTTTCTCCAACATCATTTCTTCAGACATGGCGGCATACGGATTATGCTCCACCCGTTTTATTTCGAATGGGAAACCGTTATTGGCAACAGCCTGTGTCAAAAACATCCGGATTGCAGAAGTGGTATCTGTGCCAAGATCTTTAAACAACTGATCTGACTTTTTCTTTAACTCATCATCAACACGTACTTGAATTGTAGTAGCCATTCATGATTCCTCCATTTCATTTTTTATTATTATAATACATAATCATTGCTGTTTCAATTCATTTGTATTGATTTCGCATGTAAGCTTAACTTATTTATCAAAGGTTGGTAAACTGCAAGGATTTATCAAAGGAATTTACAAAAAGTTTTCTCCTATTGCAAACTTTTTTCTGCTGGTATAAGATGAAAAGATATAATATAGAAAGAAGGTATTCCATGAAAATCATACACACGGCGGACTGGCATCTGGGTAAAAATCTGGAGGGTCACAGCCGTCTCCCGGAGCAGGAATTGTTTCTGAAAGATTTTGTCCGCATCTGTGAAAGAGAACAGGCGGATCTGATCCTCATTGCCGGAGATATTTATGATAATTATAATCCGCCTGCCATGGCGGAGCAGCTTTTTTATGATACATTGAAACAGCTTTCCCGGGACGGCGCCTGTATGACGGTGATCATTTCAGGTAATCACGATAACCCGGAGCGTCTGACCGCCTCCGGTCCCCTTGCCCAGGAACACGGTATCGTTATGGCGGGTACGCCCAACACCGTGATCCCTGCAGGACAATACGGAAAAAACCGCATTACCGGCAGCGGCCCCGGCTACATCCATGCAGAGATTGCCGGAGAAAAAGCCGATATTCTTCTGGTTCCGTTTCCCAGCGAAAAACGACTGGGAGAACTGTATCTGAACGCGGCGGACGAAGAAGCAAAAAAAGCGGAAAGTTATGAGCGCCGGATACGTCTGCTGTTTTCCCGGCTGGCAGAAGAATTTCGTCCGGACGCCATTCATCTTGTCATGAGCCATCTCTTTGTCATGAACAGCACCGGGGATGGTTCGGAGAGAAGCGTACAGCTCGGCGGCAGCTATCTCCTGCCCGGGGATATTTTCCCGGAACAGGCCGACTATATCGCACTGGGCCACGTCCATAAACCGCAGCAGGTGCCCGGACGCCAGAACGCCCTCTACAGCGGCTCTCCCCTTCATTATAACCAGCGGGAAATCTCTTTTGGCAATCGAATCATCGCCGTCACAGCGCATCCCGGTCTTTCCTGCCAGCTGCAGAGCATTCCTCTCCCGGTTTACAAACCCATAGAAATCTGGCGCTGTAAAAGCCCGGAAGAAGCCCTCGCCCGCTGTGAAGAACACTCCGGCGAAGATTCCTGGGTTTATATGGAGATTGAAACTGACCATTACATTCACGAGGAGGATATCCGGGCCATGAAAAAACTGAAGGCAGACATCCTGTCCATCCGCCCTGTCTTCCCGGAAGACGCCGGTTCCCCGCACACCTCTGAGCCCATGGAAGACCTGCCTTTTGAGGTTCTCGTGAAAAACTATTATAGAAAGAAGTTCCAGACAGAGATGGATCAGGAGACCCTGGATCTCCTTCTGGAAATCATGCAGGATGAGGAGGATCTGCCATGAGACCACTTAAACTGACCCTGCGGGGTATCAACAGCTACCGAAAAGAGCAGACTATTGATTTTGAGACATTGACCTCCGCCGGATTATTCGGTATATTCGGCCCCACCGGCAGCGGTAAATCCAGCATTCTGGACGCCATAACTCTGGCTCTGTACGCCAGACTTCCCCGTTCCACCAAAAACTTTATAACCATCAATGAAGAGACGGCCGCTGTCTCCTTTCTGTTTTCCATCACCACAACAGAAACCCACATATACCGGGTGGAACGCGCTTTCCGCTATCATAAGGGAAACGCCGGCTCCACAGTGCGCAACACCGGCGCTTCTCTGGCAGATATGACAGAAGACCAGCCCCGGATTCTAGCAGACCGCCCCACGGAGGTAACACAGGAATGCATTCGTCTGCTGGGCCTGAACAGCGACGATTTCATGCGAACCGTCGTTCTTCCTCAGGGACAGTTCAGCGAATTTCTCAAGCTTAAAAACGCCGAACGCCGCAGCATGCTGCAGCGTATTTTCCATCTGGAACAGTATGGCATGGATCTTACCCAGAAAATTTCCTCCGCCAGGCAGAAGCAAGAACTCCTTCTCAGCAATCTGGACGGACAGGTGCAGATGTTTGAGAATATCTCCAGAGAAACTCTGCAGGAACTGAAAGAAAAATACGCCGCTCTAATCAAAAGCATGA
The DNA here is from genome assembly GCF_002159465.1 of Eubacterium sp. An3. Lineage (NCBI taxonomy): Bacteria > Bacillati > Bacillota > Clostridia > Eubacteriales > Eubacteriaceae > Eubacterium > Eubacterium sp. An3. Next base: position 56,816 of record NZ_NFIR01000022.1, on the reverse strand, counting down.
AAAAAACTACCGAAAAAAAGGAGGAAGCCGCCCGGGCATTCCAGGAAGCGGACGCCGTTCGTTCCCTTCTCATTGAATACGAACCCGTCAGGAAAAAGTATGAAGAGGCTCTTCAGAAGATGCCAGCCATGGATGAAAAGGAACAACGGCTCAATCTCGGAAAACGCGCCGCGCAGGTCCGCCCTTTTGCCGCGCAGGCGGAAAAAAGCAAACAGGATGCTGAAGATGCACAGCGGACTCTTTCACAGGTACAGAGGGAATTACAGACTCTCCTTTCTTCCTGCCGTCAGCTTCAGGAAGAAAAAGAAGCAGCCGCTGAAGCCTATGCTTTGCATCTGCCAACATTATTACAGCAGGAACAGAATTTTCTGCATGCCATAGAACAGAGTCAGTCCATTCATACATGGATGAACCGGCAGAAAGAAACGGAGGAACAGCTTCTCGATATGCAGAAAAAGTTGTCTGTGCTCAATCAGAAAGAAGATGAATTCCGACGTGAAGAAAACAGACTTCAGGAAACCATTTTGTCAAAAGAACAAAAGGCTGCAAAGATCAAACCGTCCCGCGAGGAGCTCCACGGTCTGGAACAAGGGCATATTCTGGAAGAGAGCTATCGGGAAAAACGCGGCCTTTATGAAGAAGCCAGACAGGAGACGCAGGAACTGAGGCGTCTGCTGGAAGCCGAACAGTCCGAACTCTCCTGCCTCACCGGACAGCTCACATCCATACATGATACAGCCCGCCGATATCTCACCATACAGCAGGAGCAGCTTGCCGAACTTTCTGTGCAGCTTGCAGCGTTCACAAAGGCCAAGGTTTCCGTTCAGAAAGACACGGAAGAATTACAGAACAGACATATGGCGCTGACGTTAAGAAGCCGTCTGAAAGATGGGGATATATGCCCGGTCTGCGGCGGTATTCATCATAAAGACCACGGCATGCATCCGGACAAGGTCATCGCAGAAAGCTCCCCGGACACAGCGGAGCTTTCCGATGATGCGTCAGTACTCCTTCAGCTACAACATTTACAAAGCAAGGCAGAAGAACTGACCCGACAGGAAAAAGAACTGGAAGATTCCCGGAGAAAAACGGAGGAACAGATCTCCTCCGCTTCCCGGAATCTGGAAACGATCCATCATCTTCTTCCGGAGCTATCCGCTGCTTTTGATACTGATAATTCCGCCTCTCCTTCCGGAACTGATGACCGCAGTGCCGTTGATTCTGCTGAGATTCCCGCTGCCGGTAATTTTGACGCCGACACTCTCCGTCTGGAACTTCAGAATCTCTCCACACAGTTCCTTGCCTGCCGCGAACGGTTTATGCAGCGAAAAGAACAATATGACCGCCTGCTAAAACAAAATCGGGAGCAGTACAGCAGACTGCAGCAGTCAGGGCAGGAAATCCTCGCCCTTCGAAAGCAGTGGAATACAGAAAACTTTACCGAGACTCTTGAAGCAAAACAGGCGGCGGAAAAGAACTATGATTCTTTGCAGGAAGAACTGCATTTTCTGCGGCAGCAGATGGAAAGCAGCCGGAAGGACAGAGAAGCTCTCACGGCAGAATCTCAGGCATTATCCGGACAGATTACGGCAGCCCGAAACAACATCACCCACTTCCGCACACTCATCGGAGAGGCCGAGCAAAAGCTTCCCGGCGGTTATTCCTCCCAGACGGATTTTTCTGTCCTTTTGGAAGAAACCAAAACTCAAAGAGAGCTGCTGGAACGAAAAAAAGATACACTGGAAAAAAAATATCAGGAAAACGCACAAGCTCTGCAGTCCAAACGAGAAGAAGCTTCGGCCGCGGAAAACCAATGGAAACTCTGCAGAAAAAATCAGAAGGAAGCAGAAGCAACTCTGCGGAAACAGCTCACCCTTGCCGGTTTTTCCCCGGATGCCGTCTTGGAGGACATTTATCTCTCTGAAGAAACTCTGACTTCCATGGAAACAGAAATATCAAAGTTCCGCGAAACCTTTGCCAAGACGAAAGAACGCCTCGCTTATCTGGAAGAAAAAAAGCAAAATCAGAATATTTCTGAGGAGGAATGGAAAAAACGAAAGAACGATATGGAGCAGGCGTCTCTCCTGTTGGAACAGCAGCAAAAAGAAGAGGCCGTATTATCAAATGAGACAGCGGATTGTGAACAAAAACTGAGACAGAAAAACAAACTGCTGCAACAACAGAAAGAAGCCCTGCACCGCCGGGGTCTCATCCGCCAGCTGGAGCAGCTTTTCAAAGGAAATTCGTTTATTGAGTATGTAGCGGAATCCAGACTCCGCTACATCGCCGCAGAAGCTTCCGTCATTCTTTCTTCTATCTCCAACGGAAATTATGAACTGGAGATCAATGAGAATACCGAATTCATCATCCGGGATAACAAAAACGGAGGAAGCCTTCGTCCCTGCGATACCCTGTCAGGAGGCGAAACCTTTATTACCTCTCTCTCCCTTGCGCTTGCACTGTCCTCAGTCATCCAGCTAAACGGCACCGCCCCTCTGGAACTTTTCTTTCTGGACGAAGGTTTCGGCAACCTGGACGACGATCTCCTTGATGTAGTCATGACAAGCCTGGAACGCCTTCAAAATACACGGAGAAGCATCGGGATAATCACCCATGTGGAGGCCATTCAGGCCCGGGTTCCGGTGAAGCTCATCGTCATTCCTTCTGATGACAGTCAAAATGGAAGCCATATCCAAATGGAATACAGTTAATAAGAAAAATGTTACATTTTTGTTTTGATTTTTAAGTAAAGTGTGTTATACTTTACAAAAATGTAATGATTTTCATTAAGAAAAGGGAGAGATGTTACATGCATTTTAAAATTCGACATGGTTTGATTCTCGTGTCGGCTGTCTGTCTGATTTCAGCGGTACCTGCGCAGGCCCGGACCGCCTATAAGACTACTGCCAAAACCGTCTGTCTGACCAAAACCAGTGTTCACATGCGAAAAGGGCCGGGACTCAACTACCCGGTGCAGACCACCATACGAAAAGGAGCGCGCGTAAAAAAAATAGGAGCTTCCGGCTCCTGGACAGCCGTTAAAACAAACGGTTCTGTCAGTTACATCAAATCCCGCTATCTAAAGAAACTGTACAAGGTCATATATGTATCCGGCGATGGTGTCAATCTCCGGACGGGTCCCGGAACCGGCTACAGTTCCATTGCCGTCGTGCCGCAGAATACCCGGCTGAAATGCCTCGGCAAACATGCAGGATGGGCTAAAGTCAAATACAAAAAGCGTACCTGCTATATCAGCAGCTCCCTGACTTCCACCCGCAAAACTGCCTCAGCTTCCGGAAGCCCCGCCGGCAGCACCAGTACAGGCTCCGCCGCCGGCTCCCAGAGTGCGGACGCCATACGGTCCAAAGCAATATTTGCTGCACGCGCCCGTCTTGGCGATCTCTACAGTCAGTCCAAACGGAATTTTCCTGGCTATGCAGACTGCTCCAGTCTTCTGCGCGACGTTTTTCTATCTGCTTCCGGCATCAATATCGGAGAAACCACCAGCGGACAAATCGCCAGACTTACCGCTTACAGGAAACCGCTCTCCGCTCTTCAGGCAGGAGATATCCTTATGCGGATTGAATCCGGTTCAAACCATGCGGCCCTGTATATAGGCAATGGTCAGTATATTCACGCATCGTCCACCAGAGGAAGGGTCATTATCTCAACCTACTATCCGGCCAGTTCCTACTGGACATGCTGTTATGACGCTGCCGCCTACTGCAGCAGCCAAAGATAATCCGTCTTCTTTGTCCGGGTAGTCAAAAACCCTCCCGGGAGTCAAATCCCTGGAGGGTTTTCTTTATAAGATCATAAATTCTTTCTCTGTTAATCTTCTGCGATATTACAGTCCTTTATAATATCTTCCCAGAGCGTCTGCTCCTACCATGGCTGCGTATACCTTCTCCGGTGTAATCTCCATAGGCTCATTGCCCAGAGTATCGGTCGGAGCTGCTGCCAGCGTAGCCGCTTCCATAAGAACATCCTTGTCAGGATTCTCAATTCCCAGATCCGCAAAGGTAGTAGGAAGTCCTACTTCCATACAGAAGGAAATCACTTCATCCAGTAAGTCTTCGTCTGCATTCTCCAGAACGAGCTGTGTCAGAGTACCGAAGGCAACCTTTTCTCCATGATATAAATGGTGGCATTCTTTAATACAGGTAAGACCATTGTGAATAGCATGCGCGCCTGCCAGACCGCCGCTCTCAAATCCGATACCGGAAAGAAGGGTGTTGGCCTCGATGATCTTCTCCACTGCCGGAGTACATACGTCCTGTTCCACTGCCAGTTTTGCCTTTACGCCTTCCTCGATCAGAGTATCGTAGCAGGCTTTTGCCAATGTCATAGCTGCAACAGTCACATTGCCGCCCGCACAGCTTGTGGCGTTGGAAATCTGACATGCTTTTGCTTCAAAATAAGTTGCCAGAGCATCACCCATACCGGATACAAGAAGTCTGGCCGGTGCTTTGGCAATAATGTCGGTGTCTACCAGAACCACATTCGGGTTAGCCGGCAGCCACAGGTATTCTTCAAACACACCGTCATCGGTATAAACAACTGTCAGTGCGGAACAAGGCGCATCCGTTGCCGCAATGGTCGGACAGATGATAACCGGCGTCTCTGTGTAATACGCAACAGCTTTTGCGGTATCAAAAATCTTTCCGCCGCCGACACCAATAACGAGATCACAGCTTTTTTCTTTTACGATGGCAACCAGACGGTCGATCTCTTTTTTGGAGCACTCGCCGTTGAATGTCTCAAATGTCAGTTCACAGCCGGTATCTTTGAAGCTGTCCTCAATGATACCGCCGACACGCTTACGTCCGCCTTCACTGATCAATACAAACGGTTTCTTACCTAACTTCACCGCGTATTCTGCCACATTTGCAAGTTCTCCCGGGCCCTGCACATATTTTGATGGGCTGATAATTACATTTGCCATAATAGAATCCTTCCTTTCCTTATGCACATGCAAATATTCCGGCATAGTCATTATGCCGTAAAGTCTCCTTCATATCGAAACTTTATGTGATTATTATAACAAACACTTTGCATAAATGGAAGAAATTATTTAAAAATTGCACAAAAAATCAGCTCAAAGCCGCTGTCACAAGAGCCATTTTATATACTTCGTCTGCGTTGCAGCCGCGGCTCAGGTCATTGATCGGCGCGTTAAGTCCCTGCAGCACTGGTCCGATGGCTTCGTATCCTCCAAGACGAGCTGCGATCTTATAACCGATGTTGGCAGCGCTGATATCAGGGAAGATAAAGGTGTTGGCCTGTCCGGCTACCGGAGAGCCCTGACATTTAATCTTTGCCACTTCCGGAGACACAGCCGCGTCAAACTGCAGCTCGCCGTCGATAGCCAGATCCGGAGCCAGTTCTTTTACTTTTGCTGTGGCGTTGGCCATTTTTGTCACAGAATCTCCCTTTCCGGAACCCAATGTGGAATAAGATAACATGGCAACCTTCGGATCAATACCGAATACCTCAGCCGTCTTTGCGCTCTCGATGGCAATCTCCACCAGATCGTCCTCGGTCGGATCAATATTGATCGCACAATCCGCAAAAGCAAGCTTCTCGTCGCCCTTTACCATGATGAAAGTAGAGCTTACGATCTTGTTGCCCGGTTTTGTCTTAATCAGCTGAAGCGCCGGACGAACCGTATCTGCTGTGGAATAGGTGGCGCCGCCCAGCAGACAGTCTGCCTTGCCCATCTTCACCAGCATGGTTCCGAAATAATTTCCCTGCGCTAAAGCGCTTCTTACCTGTTCTTCCGTCATTTTACCCTTACGAAGACGAACCATCTCTTCCACCATGGCTTCCATCTCCCCGTAATCCGCCGGATTCACAATCTGACATTTGTCAATATGAAAACCGCCTTCCTGAGCAGCTTTTTTCACTTCTGCTTCTTCACCGATAAGAATCACGCCGAGAATCCCTTCATTGGTCAGCTTATCAGCCGCATTGAGAATACGGGCGTCTGTTCCTTCTGTGAAAACAATAGTTCTCGGGTTTGCCTTTAACTGCTCCGCTAATTTTGTAAACATTTCTTGTCCCTCCAATAAAATATTCTGTATGTATCTTTTGAGCATGTATACAAAATACATGTAATTCTATCTTAATATTACGCCGCCGATATTGCAAGTATTTTATCCTAAACATAGGAATACGGCATGTGCAGCCAGCTGCGGAATCTGTTCCCGCAAAGCGCCGCATTTCACATCTATCCTAAATTATCTATCCTAAATCTGTCCGCATTTCTTTCTATATATATACTGCAGAGTTCCATCCACAAACCGGCCTTCCTGGAATGTTCCGGCCTTCACCATCTCCCAGTCTTTGTCTCCCGGCTGTCCATTCTCCGGAAGACGGGCAAAACCTTCCCACACTTTTCCGTCCCGGAAGACAGCGTCACAGAGCATGGTTCCGTCTTCCTCAAATACCTGATACCGGCTGCCTTCCCAACGGTAAGCAGTCACGCCGGAACGGTACCTGTTCTTATATCCGAGACGAAACTTCTTTCCGGTCAGCCGATGGAACAGATTGAGCATAGTCTGATTGAGAAGCGCTGTATATCTGACGCCATCCAGTTTGTCATAATACACCGGATAGAACGGAAGCACCATGCGCAGGAATACCTGACGGAGCTTTTCTGCGTCCCTCACCTCTCCCGGCTTCTTTTCTTCAGAACCCTCGCTGTCAATACAGGAAAAGAAATCGTCCAGAATATCCGCAGACTGAGGCGTCAGAGACTGCCTGATTCTGTCGTAATGTTTCTGCACCGCACCGGAAGGAACATTGACCCGGGTCAGCTGATTCCAGGTACCTCTCCGGTAATGCATGAACATCTTTTTGATAACCTGCGTCAGATACTGATACAAATCTTTTTTGGCTGCGGTCACCTCCGGATCCTCTTTGACCGGTTCCTTTTTTCTCTTCATTTCCACCGCGTCCACTTTCAAATCTCTGATTCGATTCCCGCCTTCTTCCTTTTGTTCCCCGGATTTTTTCCCGGATATCATTGCTGCGGCTGCTATCGCCAGAATAACCACAAGAGCAATGATGATTATTACCATTCCATTCATTTGCTACCTCCGTCTCTTCTCTCTCTTTTTTACATTCTGTACTAATTTTATACAATTCACGCTGAAATTTCAACATAATTCTCTGTCACAGGAAGTGCAATACCTCTTTTTTCGTCACAATTTTTTCGATTTCATCTGATAGAATAAGAACAGTTCTTGTAAAATCAGCATAATGATGATATGATAGGCCATATTTTCAGCGAGGGAACATATATGTTTGACTTATTTATCCAATGTAATATCAAAATACTGCTGGTACTCGTTGCTTTCGGTTTTATCATGGGCCGGGCCAGGCAGTCTGCATGGCGTAATTTTTCCAAAAACGCCCGGGGATATTTTCTGCTTGATTTTTTCAACCTGATCGGGACACCGGTTCACGAGCTGTCGCATCTGATTTTTGCGCTGCTTTTTGGATACCATATCGACAAGGTCTGTCTGTACCGGCGGATCAAAACAGCAAAGAAAAACGGCGGCACTCTCGGTTATGTCAAAATGCATTATGAAGGACAGGGGCTGTTTCACAGCCTGCGCCGGGATACCGGTCTGTTTTTTATCGGCATCGGGCCTCTTCTGCTGCCTCCGTTTCTTCTTTTTCTCGGAGGACAGTTTCTTCCGGACAATCTGCAGGCACTTCCTGCCGCTTTCCAGAACGGAACAGATTCTTTTTTTAAAGCCTTGCAACAGCTCGGCGGCGCTGATATAATAATAATGTTTGCATATTTATATGTTATCATAAGCGTATCAATGAATATGGAGCTGAGCCGCCAGGATCTGCATATGGCCGCAGGGGGATTGTTAATGCTGGAACTTTTATTTCTCCTGTTGTCCGTCTGCGCTCATTTTTTTGGCTGGAATCCGGGAGCCTTCATTGATTTTCTTTTTCAGTGGAATCTTTTGATCGCATCCATCGGAATCATCTGCGGCCTGACTTTTAACCTGATTTCACTGATATCTTCATAAAATATATTTAACAAAGGAGTTTCTCAATGGGAGTCATTCGAACTATTAAAAGAGCTGTTATCAAACGACTGAAACTGATCTATAAGCATTACCGTTATAAAATTTATTTTCCAAAACTATATCGGCAGTGCTGCAAAGACAATCCGGTCCAGGAGAATAAAATCCTTTTCCTGGAAATGCGCTTTGACAAACTGTCTAATTCCATGGAATACATGTACCACGTGATGGAACAGTCCGGCAAATATGAGCTGGCCACCGCCCATCTTCATTTTAATTTCTCCAGAGGACGTGAATTTACAGAAAATGTAAAGCATATGATCAGGGAGCTGGCCACCAGCCGGTGCGTGATCCTTGACGAAGCTTCCATCGTTCTCTCCTGTCTTCCTCTCCGGAAGGAAACCATGGCGATCAATCTTTGGCATGGCTGTGGTGCTTTCAAGAAGTTCGGACGAAGCACAGCGGAACTTAAATTCGGCGCTTCCGCCGCCACACTGGACAAATATCCGAATTACGGTAATCTGGACGTGGTGACTGTCAGCAGCCCGGAAGTAATCTGGGCGTACGAAGAGGCTATGAATCTGCCAAAGGGCATCGTACAGGCCACGGGAATCAGCCGGACGGATTTATTCTACGATGAGGAATTCGTAAACAGCCGCAGGGAGAAACTCTACGAAGTAATGCCGGAAGCAAGAGGCAAAAAGGTTATTCTCTACGCGCCGACTTTCCGCGGACATGTGGCCAGCGCCACTTCTCCGGACGAGATTGATTTTTACCGGTTTGCAAAGGAGCTTGGCGATGAATATGTTCTTGTCTGCAAGCATCACCCGTTTGTCAAATTCCCGCCGGAGATTCCAGAGGAACTTTCTTCTTTTGCCAGAAATCTGACACAGGAACTGACTATCGAAGATCTGCTGTGCAGCGCGGACATTTGTATTTCTGACTATTCCTCTCTTATCTTTGAGTATTCTCTCTTTGAGAAACCGATGATTTTCTATGCCTATGATTATGAGGATTACTGCGACTGGCGCGGCTTCTATTACGATTATTTTGAACTGACGCCGGGGCCGGTGGTAAAGACCCAGGACGAACTCCTGGACACTATCCATCATATCGACGAGCGGTTTGACAGACAGAGAGTCATTGACTTTAAGAACAAGTTCATGGGAAGCTGTGACGGACATGCCACAGAGCGGATTATTTCCCTGATAAAATAAATTCATCACTGACCATAAGGAAGGAGGAGCGATTCACCGGAATCACCCCTCCTTTTGCATTGAGAAAGTTTTTTATTAAGAAATGTATAAGGTATAAAGATTGAGAAGTTTATATCAGATTAAAATGACAGGCCACTTCATGCCCTTCACCGATTGTTCTGAGGACTGGGCTTTCGGCGCGGCACAATTCGGTACAGTGATCGCAGCGGGTCTGAAAAGGACATCCGGCAGGGATATCCAGCGGGCTCGGAATCTCACTGTCGATACGCTCGATTTTTTTGCTGAAATCCATTCTGGTATCAAAAATAGCTTTTATCAGAGTCTTCGTGTAAGGATGCTGTGCCTGATCTACATTTTCCCCCGGAATGATTTCTACGATATTACCCAGATACATCACGGCAATCTGATGCGCAAAAGACTGAATCAGTCCCAGATCGTGGGCAATAAAGCCGATGGCGATATTTTTCTCCTTCTGCAGCCTGCATACAAGTTCGATGATGGTCTTCTGCACAGATACATCCAGAGCGCAGGTAGCCTCATCCATGATGATCAGATCCGGCTCCAGGGCGATAGCCCGGGCAATGGCAATCCTCTGCCGCTGTCCGCCGGACATATTATGGGGATAACGATCGGCAAAATCCGCCGGAAGCTCCACTGTCTCCAGAAGCTTCCGGGCTGTTTCTTCCTTTTGAGACGCTTTGATCCGTCTGAAATTTATAAGCGGCTCACAAATGATATCCCGAATCTTCATCTTCGGATTAAACGAACCGCCCGGATCCTGGAAAACCATCTGGATATGCTGACGGGTCTGCCGAAGCTCTTCTCCCTTCAGATTGGTCAGATTCTTCCCTTGGAAAATAATTTCCCCTTCCGTCGGTTTATCCAGTCTGACCACAAGGCGCATAAATGTAGATTTACCGCAGCCGGATTCTCCTATCAACCCCAGCGTTTTCCCTCTATAAAACTTCAGACTGACATCATTACAGGCCGTCAAAGTCCTTCCGCCCGGAGCGGGAAAACGTCTTGTCACGTGTCTCGTCTCCAGAAGCAGATCCTTTTCATCAAACATAACGTTCACCTCCCAAAGACGGAACCGCATCCAGAAGCTCCCTGGTATAGACACTCCTGCCTCCCTGCAGGATCTGTTTTCTGTCTCCCATATCCGCAATCTGTCCATCTCTCATCACCACGATCTGGTCGGACATATAGGCAGCAACTCCCAGATTATGCGTAACCATAATAATACTGGTTCCATATTCATCCCGAAGTTCCATCATCTGCCGTACAATTTGCGCCTGAGTGGTCACATCCAGCGCCGAAGTCGGCTCATCGGCCAGAAGCAGTTTCGGCTGAAATGTCATTGCCATGGCGATGCCGACACGCTGCCTCATGCCGCCGGAAAGCTGAAACGGATAAGAGTTCATAATATTGTTTCCATCAGGCAGGCGCATGCGTTCCATCATCTCAATTCCTTTTTTCCAGGCATCTTTTTTACTGACTTTTTCATGGGTACGGATATATTCCACAAATACATTGCCGATTTTTCTGATGGGATTCAGCATAGAGCCGGAGTCCTGGAAAATCATGGAAATGTCCGTGCCCCGGAGCGCTCTCCACTGTTCCCCCGTGTTCTTCAGCAGGGACTTCCCTTCAAAGAGGATATCCCCCTTTGTCACTCTGCCGCCTCCGGGAAGAAGCCCCAGCACCGCGCGGATCACAGTGGTTTTTCCCGAGCCGGATTCGCCTACCAGCGAAGCAATCTCCCCCTTCCCCATGGTCATACTGAAATCTCTGACCACCGGGCGTTCGCCATAGGCAATCGTAACATTTTTTATTTCTAACATACCATTCGCCTCCTACTCATCTTTGGGATCGAGAACATCCCGAAGCGCGTCGCCCAGCAAATTAAAGACAACTACCACGATAAAAATGGCGGCTCCCGGAAAGATCATCATCCAGGAAGCGTTCTGGATAAACTGACGCCCTTCATTCAACATCAGTCCCCATTCGGGCGTAGGAGCCTTGGCACCAAATCCCAGGAACGAAAGTCCCGCCAGTTCCAGCATCATGCCTCCAATATCCGTAGCGGCTGTGATGACCAGAGTCGGAATGACATTGGGAATCATATATTTTTTTAAGATGTAGGGCGTTTTAGAGCCCGTGACCACAGCTGCTGCCACATAGTCCCGGTTTCGGATTTTTAATACCAGACTCCGGGCCAGACGGGCATATTTGGTCCAGCTGACTAAAGATACGGCGATCACCGCATTTCTTATGCTGGCTCCCATGACGCCGGCGATAGCCATGGCAAAAACCATACCCGGGAACGATACCATCAGATCGGCGATACGCATGATAACGGCATCCACCCATCCGCCAAAGTATCCGGACAGTACTCCAAGCACCGTTCCCAGAACAAAGATAATGATAACAACCGAAAATGCCGATACCAGACTGGTGCGTGCGCCGTAAATAACGCGGGTATAGATATCACGTCCCAGCTTGTCCGTCCCAAAAATATGCTCCGAACTTGGGGGCTGCAGCGCATCTTCCAGTACGGCTTCCGACGGGCTGACGCCGCCCGTAAGTACCGGCGCGAACACAGCGGCAAGAATGATCAGAAGGGCGAGGAACGCAAAGAAACAGAAAGACTTATTTTTCACAACGAAATTTTTAATTTTCATTTTCTCTACCTCTCCCCTTTCATCCGCGGATCAACCAGATTATAAGAAATATCCACCAGCAGGTTGACCACCATGTAAATCAAAGATATCCATAAAACATAACCCTGAATCAGCGGATAGTCGTAAGCGGTAATGGCAGATACCGCCAGATTTCCCATTCCCGGATAAGTAAAAATCACTTCGACCACCGCAGTACCGCCAAGGAGCGATCCCATGGATAATCCAAGCATGGTAAGTAATGGCAGCAGGGAGTTTGGAAACACATTCATCCATAGAATCTTCCATTCTTTCACTCCCCTGGCCCTTGCGCCGACCACATAATCCTGGCTCAGTTCTTCCAGAATCGCCGTCCGCACCTGTCTTGTATATTTGGCAGACATAGCAAAAGCCAGGGTAACAGCAGGAAGAATCATACTTTTAAAATCTCCCCCGGAGCAGACAACCGGAAGCCATTTAAGCTGGACGCAGAAAAACAGCATCAGCAGCAATCCCACCCAGAAATTCGGCATGGAAACGCCAAAAAATGTAATCCCCCGCAGTCCGTAATCCAGAACTGTATTTTTATGGGTCGCCTGTATCATACCCACAGGAACAGACACGGCCAACATAAGAATCATGGCAAAAATCGAGAGCTTTAACGTCGGCCAGAGCCTGTTTAAAAGCAAAGTAGAAACGGGATTGTTATATGCGTAAGAAGTGCCGAAATCACCGTGGAGACATCCCCACAGCCAGTCGGCGTATTGCACCAGCACAGGGCGGTTCAGTCCCATGGCTTCCCGCGTCTGCTGGATGACTTCTTCACTGGGCACGATACCGGAAGCCGCGTACATAGTCCGTACGGGGTCTCCGGGAGCCAGGTATGTTATCAAAAACGACAAAAAACTGATCCCCAGCACCACAAAAACAATCTGAATCAGCCTTTTTCCCAATTGTTTCGCAGTCACATTTTTTCTCCTTTCTGCACAACAGATACCGCCTGCAGACGTCCGATTATTCTGCAGCAGGATAAATTTCCGTTGTCAGCCAGTAATAATCGGCAGTATGAATCGCGGCGCCGCCTATGGCGGCATTTCTGGATATCATGGAACTGTTATAATAACCGTGGACGATAACTACCGCATCATCAATAAGAATCTGCTGCATCCGCTGAATGATATCACGGCGGGCATCTTCATCAAAGGTAGTGCTCAATTGGTTAAATAATTCATCATATTCATCATTTTTATAGCCGCAGTAATCGGAGCCGGATGTGGAACACCACGCCGCCAGGTATTCCGTAGGGTCTCCGGTGCCTACTGTCGTCCAGTTGGAACCGTTCAAATCGAAATCACCGGACTGGTAGCTGTCCCACTGGCGTGCGGAATCTCCAATCTCCAGATCGACGCCAATACCAATTTCGGCAAGCTGCTGTTGAATAGCCTCAGCAAAATCATCCAGACAACGGTTCTCATAGGTCACATAATGAAGAACAACCTCCTCTCCGTCCAGCTCGCGAATACCGTCGCCGTTGGTATCTACGATTCCCGCCTCGTCCAGGAGCTGTATCGCCGCTTCCTGATTATAAGAATACGGGTCTGTCAGGTTCTCATAGCCATAATCCAGATTGGACGGCAGCACAGAATAACCGGAGGTATAAAGGCCGCCTACGGTGACAGAACACATGGTCTCATCGTCAAGGGCCATCTGAACAGCCTCCCGCAGCGTCTTACTGGACAGGAGCCTTCCCTCGGACACGTTCATATGTGCCAGACCGGTTCGCACACTGCTGGCAATAGTAACGGTAAAGTCAGGATCTTCCCGCAGTGTATTTAAGTCGTTAATATTGGTAACATTCTCCGCCAGGTCAAGCTGACCGGACTGCAGCGCCATAGCCTTGGCGGAAGCATCCCCCATATACAGAAGTTCTACCGTCTCAAAAGGCACTTCTCCATCCCAGTAATTTTCATTGGCTATCATGGTATATCCCACTTCTTCCCGGAAGTTAGTGGCAACATACGGACCGGTACCGATCACGCCATGGTCATAATCCGTCGTATGTTCCACATCCACAATTGCCATGACCGGATAAGCAAGATTCTTCGTCAGATCCACATACGGTTGCGTCGTCTTAATAGTCAGGGTGCCTTTCTCATTATCTGCAATCAGCTCCGCTTCTTTCTCCAGGTATACTTCCGGAGCGGAAGAACCGCTCTCACCAGCCTCAAAGAGCCGCTCAAAACTTGCCTTCACCTCTTCCGGCGTGAGATCGCATCCATCGGAAAACTTCACGCCGTCCCGTATATGGAACACCCATTCCGTATGCTCATCATTGACGGTGTACTCATCGCAGAGGGTATTGACCACATTCATGGAATCATCGAATTTAAAGAGGCATTCCCCGACTCCATATCGGGAAAGATTCCACGCACAGTTGATCTCGGAAGCCGGATCCAGACCACCGCCGCTGTAATTCTGAATACCAAAGGTCATGCTGCTGCCGGCAGCAGCGTCTTGCTCCGTCTGATACGCCTCCTGATTTACTTCATCTTCCCGGTTGCCCGAAGACGCCGCTGTATCTGAGGTACTGCCTTCCGTTCCTGAAGACCATCCGCAGCCGGTCACCCCTCCGAACAACATCAGCGAAGACATTGTCACTGCCAGTATTTTTTTTATTTTCATTACATTTTTCCTCCTCTGTTATTAAATCTTCGTACAACAAACGCCAGGAGAATCACCGCTGCCGCCCAGGACACCGGATAGCTGAGAGCCACGCTCTGCACCGATGGCTTCACTTTCATAGCTGCCAGCATAAACAGGATTCTCAATCCACAAAAGCTTATGATAGTCACCAGCATAGGCGCAGCCGCCTTTCCATATCCCCGCAGATTACCGCTTAAGCATTCCAGAATCACATACAGGAAATAAAACGGAAAAGTAGTTCGGATAATCGATGCTGTCTGTTCGATCACCGCCGCATCCTTCGTAAAAATGTGAAGGTATATCGGCGCTGTCAGCATCAGCACAATTCCGGCCGCTATGATCACGGCGGAACCTCCAGCCATACAAACCCGGTTTCCTTGCCGGATACGATCTGTCTTTCCTGCGCCATAATTTTGTCCTATAAAAGAAACCACAGCTTGTCCAAGAGCCAGAATCGGCAGATACATCACCATCTCCGTCCGAAAATATACAGTAAACGCCGCAATGGATGTTACCCCCAGCGTATTAATCTGTGACTGAATCAAAATATTGGAAAAAGTGATCACGATTGACTGGACGCCAGCCGGCACGCCTACCCGAAGCACATTTACAAACTCCCGGCCGTAGAATCCGGATTCGGACAGCCGTAACGCGTACGGACTGCGAAGGCGAACCAGATATACTACGGCACAGATGGCTGCCACGGCCTGCGAAATCACTGTCGCAATGGCCGTTCCTTCCACTCCCATTTTCAGAACAACAATGCAGACATAATCTCCAATGATATTCAGAACACCTCCCACACACTGGAAAAACATAGGATTTCCGGAATCCCCCAGCGCCCGGATAATACCGCTCATGAGGTTATATAAAACGATCGGTACCATACCGCTCATGTACACCTTCAGATAAAGGACCGCCTGTCTCATGATATTTTCGGGCGTTCCCATGGCGGTAAGAAAAATCTCTGCACCGCTGATGCCAATGATCATCAGAATGATGCCGCCTCCGATTCCCACCAGAAACATTGTCTGAATGAGACGCCTGAGTTCTTCCCAGCGCTTTCCTCCGAAATACTGTGCGGTAAATACGCTGGTCCCCACTGCCATACCGGTAAAAAATCCCACAAGACATGTGATGATCAGGCTGCTGGCTCCCACTGCCGCTGAAGCTTCCGTCCCCAGAAACTGCCCCACAAAAACCAGATCTACCGTTGTGTAAAGCTGCTGGATCAGGCTGCTTCCCAAAAGAGGCAGAGCGAAAAACAGTATCTTTTTCGTCACATTTCCTTCCGTAAGCCCTGCATTTTTCACTGTTCAGCCTCCTGTGGATCCTGATTTTCCTTCTCAATACAGGAATCATAATGGCCATAGGCGATAAGCGGGGAATCGGCAGGAACGGAATAGGATATCGTCTGGTAAAGAATCACCGCATCCTCTCTCATCCGTACTTCCTCGATCACATTTCCGAAATAATCTTTCAGCACGCCGATACACTCGCCTTTTTTCACTTCATCACCGGCGTTTTTAAAAGGATGCCAGCAGCCCTCATTGACGGAATCCACATAATGCGCGTGGCGCATATGTACCGGCGTCTGCGTCTGCGGCTCCGGTTCTGTTGTAAGTACTCCCAGATAACGAAGAATATTGCGGACATCTTTCCGCGACGCCTCCGCCTCTTCCTCCGACCACTGGCCTTTGCAGCCCCTCTCAATAAGAACCGATGGGATTCCCAGCGTACCGGCATAATTGTACGCGCCTCCGGTACCAATGCCCGATTTTACATAGAACGGCACATCTGCTTTTGCGGCCATTTCTTCAGCTTTTGCCACAACTTCCGGCGCAGCATTGCCCACACTGTAAATAAATGGTTTCAAATCCTCAAACCAATCGCCATTGTGAACATCGATATAGTAATCGATTCGGGAAAAAAGCTCTTTTTCCATAAAAAAAGCCAGCTTTTCTGTAAATGTACCGTGCTCACTGCCCGGGAACACTCTGTTTAGGTTTTTGCCGTCCTCTCTGGACACGCTCACTGTACGGGCGCGGAATCCATTGATATTGACGATATGAATGAGAATCAAGATCCCCTTCACATCCTCCGGATCCAGTTCTCTGGCAAGACCTGTCACGGCTTCGATGCCCACATACTCCGCATTATGGATTCCTCCTGTGATAAGCACAGTATCACCATCCTCCTGCCCATATATAACTGTGGCAGGAAGACCTTCGTCTGTAAACGGAAGATCCAAAAATCCACTGATTTTCTCTCCCTTATGTACTGTAAAATTTCTCAACTGAAATTCCATACAATATCCTCCTGTAAAATCAATCGCAGACTATGACCATATAAAAATAGTCTTCAGTCTGTACAGACACACATCTCCTTTCTATGAAATTGTAAATAAAAGAAAATAAATAAAACATGGGTAAAAACAAGAAAATAAATTCTAAGACCTTACTGCATATCAGAATACTGGAGGCAGCAAGCTGTTATCAAAAACACAGTCTTAGAATTCTACCGAAGAAACGGTATAAGAAATTCTAAAGATATACTAATACATACATCGTCCATCGACCGCAGACAGATGCAAATCCCTGACAAGCAGTTCTCCTGACTTCGGCTTAGCGCTCTCCTGCGCCTTCCCAGAGAACGTCTTCCCCAGTGGCAAATGCAGGCAGCAAACCATTCACAGTGACGGGATCGTACCGGACTCTCACCGGTTTCTCTATTAATCCTCGCGGAACTTGCCGGACTGTGCAATTTTCTATGAAATTACCTTTATCACACCAAAATTGTATCATGATATTTTATATATGTAAATGAATCTTTTTATTATTATACAGGCTTGACAAAAAATCATATATTTTGTGCTTTTCTGCAGTAAAAAAATGCAGACTCTGCGCTCTTTTTTGTTCTAAATTATATTATTTCATGGTTTCGATTTTACATTGCTTAATTTTATTTTCTATTTTATAATAATATCAGTATAGGCTTTACGGCCGCGTTTTATGAAATTTCACTAAAAGAATCGAGGAAATTACTATGAGCAACGAAAATATCTCTAACCCAAAAAATTTTCAGAAAGAAGCTGACAATATCATCTCCATGGATATTTCCACTGTAAAAAATCTGCAGCTTGGATATCACGGAGAGACTATTTTTCTGTACAAAGCTGAAGATGAAAACTTCGTGTTAAAAGAATACATCGGCGGACTCTCCGGTTCTGAGTACTACGCCAAAGTCACTGCAAACCGGATTAAAACCACGATTCGTTACGGACGCCGGGAAGAAGTCAACCGCGATACATATGTGGAGGTATTTCTGCCGGAAAGCTGGCACGGCGAGCTGCAGCTCTCCAGCCAGTATGGCAACATCATCACGGAGGAAAACTGGTCCTTTGAACGTTTTGCCGCAGAGACCATGGAAGGCTCTATTTCTCTGAAAGAGATTTCCGCTCCCCGCATCCGCATGAGCTGTCCGGTGGGCAGTATCCGGTTTGATAAAGCAACCGGTTTCGCTGACCTGCATTCTGTCTCCGGCAGCATCACCGCCGGTCTCATTGACGGCGGAGCTAAACTGGAGACCTCCGGCGGCCCGATCTACGCGGCGTTCTCTTCTCTCAATAATATTGTAGAGTGCAACACCCTGAACGGACGCATCGAACTTGTTCTTCCGGCCGGCGCCGGCATCCGCATGGACGGCATCAGCAAGACCGGAACCATCACCTCGGAGATTGAGGGACTGACGGTACAGACAAAGCCAGGCAACAAACAGTGCATTTCCGGCATCATCGGAGAGAAGCCATTTCAGAATGTTCGTATCTCCACCATTAACGGAGATGTGCTGCTTCAGGAAAACTGATTCCGTTTCCCGCAGATATGTAAAACTACGATGGTATAAAAGAATTGCTGGACGATCTGCCGCAGCAAACCGGCGCCGGTTATCACGGCTGCCGGTTCTTTGGGAGTTCCACCCAGAATGCAGTCTCACGGCTGTCGCTCTCCACGCGGATCTCTCCCTCGTGGAGTTCCACGATTCTTTTCACAATGGCCAGTCCGATACCTGTGCCTTCCGCAGCGTGGGAAGTATCGGACTGATAAAATTTATTAAAAATACGTTTCCGGTCCTCTTCTTTGATCTGAGGGCCATTATTTTTGATGGCAACGGCGACCGTTCCGTCTTCCTGACACTCTTCGTCAGGATGCTCCCGGATGAGAACCGTTATCTTTCCTTTCTCCGGCGCAAATTTTATGGCGTTGTCCAGAAGATTTACCCATACCTGCTTCATCATTTCTTCATCTGCCTGAATCATATGTTCATTGAAATCACAGGAAATCTCCAGCTCCTTCTGGCTCCATTTTTTCTCCAGCAGGAGAACAGAACGCCGAAGCTGTTCTGAAAGATTGTATTCTTTCACGCCGCTTAAGATCGTCTGATTCTCCACTCTTGTCATATCCAGCACATTGGTAGCCATCTCCGCCAGACGGCCGGACTCCTGCTCGATGATGGACAGGTATTCCCGGGTCTGCTCCGCTTCCAGATTTCCCCGGCACAAAAGTCTGGCAAATCCATAAATGGAGACAATAGGCGTCTTAAATTCATGGGAAAAATTATTGACAAAATCAGAACGGAGCATTTCTGTATTGGAAAGCTCTTCTGCCATCTTATTGAAGCTGTCCGCAAGCTTTCTTCCGATTTTCCGTTCTCCAAAATACAGCCGAACCGAATAATCGCCGTCCGCAAGCTGATTCATGGCGCGGATCAGTTTATTCAGCGGCCGCAGAGAAATACGCCCCACCACAAAGGAGACGATCGTTCCCACGAAAACACTCGCCAAGGCAAACTCCAGCAATACAAAAGTCAGGCCGTAGCGCGCGGAATGAGGAAAATGAAAAATTCCGGCCTTGATCAGCAGCCAGGTAACAAACACAACGAACGCCATGGTCACAACCAGAACAAAAAATGCGACGACCGTCACAAGAACAATGAGAGGAAAAGGACTTTTTGGCTTTCTTTTCCTTCTCGTCCATCCTCTGTTTCCACTGCGCTTCTTCTTCATACTTTTCTCACCGCCTTATATCCAAGTCCCCGGACAGAGACGATTTCAAACTCATCCCATCCTTCGAACCGCTTTCGCAGCCGTCCGATATGCACGGTCACCGTCTCCCAGCCCGTATCGCTGTCCATCCCCCAGATTTCGTCCATGAGCTGAATCCTGGTAAAAATCTGTCCCGGATAGGAAAGCAGCTTATACAAAAGAAGAAATTCTTTCTGCGGAAGCTCCTGCGTCTTCCCATGGCCTGTGACAGTCATGGAATTATAATCAAGAACCACATTCCCTATGACAATTCTCTGCTCGCTGACGATCTTTGCCCGGCGCAGCAGAGCGCGAATGCGCAGCAGCATCTCTTCTTCATCCACCGGCTTGGTCATGTAATCGTCCGTCCCGACAAGAAATCCTTTCTTCTTATCAGCCGGGAGCTGTTTTGCCGATACCATCAATATCGGAATAGTATCCTGCACATCCCGCAGTTCTTTTGTGAGAGTATAGCCGTCCATCTCCGGCATCATAATATCCAGGACAATCAGATCAATATGCTCTCTGCCCAGAATATCCAGAGCCTGCACACCGTTTTCCGCCGTGGTTACAGTATAGTGCGCCTCTTCCAGCACCGCCTGCATATATCTTCTTGTATTTTTATCATCGTCCACAACTAATATACGAAACATGGTAGTTCCTCCGCTTTTTGTTTATATATTCTTATTATAGCCGCTCCTCCTTATTCTGGCAAACCCGCCTTCCCGGGAAGACGCCACGCGGCGCCGGCACGATATCCCGATTGCCTTCGTGCCGGCGCCGCTGTAAATACATCTGTTTTTATTTCCGGAAAAGCCCCTTCAGTACTGCCACGCATCCCTCGATACCCAGCTGGGAAGAATCCAGGACAATGTCGTAATTTTTCATATCATTCCAGTGTCTTGTGGTATTACCGTAATAATATTTGGAACGTTTATTATCATACCTCTTCCGGGTACTTTCCACATCCTGCTCCGGAATATGATAATCCGCCATAATCCTTTTTTTCTTCTCCTCATTATTTGCCCGAATGAAGACCTTCACAACTCCGCTGTGTTTCTTCAGTGCCTCCGAGGCGCAATGACCAAGAAAAACGGCCGGACCCTGTCCAGCAAAATACTCAATGGCCCGCTGCTCCTCGACGAACACCTTGCCTTCTCCGGAAAGCATATCAGAATCGCCGCTCTGAACCTTACTCATGACAAAAAGCGTGTAAAGAAAACTTCCGGAAACAGACTCCTCCAAATGCTGTATCTGATCGACAGATATACCATTTTTCCTGGAAACCGCTTCCAGAATCTCTGCTCCATAACAGGCGATGCCGCATTCTTCCGCAAGACGGCGGGCAATCTTGGTGCCGCCGCTGCCGTATTCTCTCTCTATGGTAATATAATTACATTTCATAACAATTCCTTCTTTCTTCACAAATCCCCACACAGTTATGACGCCTGATCAAACTGGCTGTTGTAGAGGTCGGCATAGAATCCTCCTCTGGCAAGCAGCTCTTCGTGAGTGCCGCTCTCGATGACGTCGCCGTCTTTTAAGACAAGAATCAAATCGGAATTCTTGATGGTGGAAAGACGGTGGGCGATAACGAAAGAGGTTCTGTTCTCCATCAGCTTATCCATGGCGTTTTGAATCTGCAGTTCAGTACGGGTATCCACAGAGCTGGTCGCCTCATCGAGAATCAGCATCGGTTTATCGGCAATCATGGCCCGGGCGATCGTGAGCTGCTGCTTCTGACCCTGAGAGAGATTCAGCTGATCATTCAGTACGGTGTCATAGCCATGCGGCAGTGTGTGAATAAAATGATCGAGTCCGACGGCTTTGCATGCCTGTTCCATTTTTTTATCATCGGCATCCGGCGTGCAGTAAATCAGATTTTCCCGCACAGTGCCTTCAAACAGCCAGGTATCCTGCAGTACCATGCAGAACTGAGAATGTACATCCTCTCTCTTCATGGATCTGGTGGAAACGCCGTCGATCCGTATATCGCCGCTTTCAATCTCATAAAAGCGCATCAGCAGATTGACCAGCGTGGTTTTTCCGGCTCCTGTCGGGCCGACGATGGCGATTTTCTGTCCGGGCTCCGCGTGAGCGGAAAAATCGTGGATGATGGTCTTTCCCGGATCGTAGCTGAACTTCACGTGGTCGAAATCCACATATCCGCGGGCTTTTTCCAGATGCGCCGTCTTCTCGCTCTCGTCTTCCATCTCTTGAGCTTCCAGGAACTCAAAGACACGCTCTCCTGCAGCCGCGCCGGACTGTAAGGACTGGGTCGCCTGGGCAATCTGCGAAAGCGGCTGTGTAAAGAAACGCACATACATCATGAAAGCAACGATGACTTCAAAACCAATCTGCCCGTTCATGGTGAGAACCGCTCCGACGACGCAGACCGCCACATAACCCAGATTGCCAATAAAAATCATCAGCGGCTGCATCAGTCCGGCCAGACACTGCGCCCTGAAAGCGCTGTCCCGCAGAGTACCATTCAGTTCATCAAAGGTTTTCTTCGCGTTTTCCTCATCGTTATAAGCCTTGACAACGGTATGACCAGAATACATTTCTTCAATATGCCCGTTCAGTTCTCCCAGATGCCGCTGCTGTCGGGCGAAATATTTCTGGGAATGGGCGGTGATCACCCGCATCAGCATGAAGCCGATAAAAATTGCCGCAACAGCAGTAAGCGCCATGATCACATTGGTAATGAGCATCATAAATAAGGAACCCACGAACAGAGTGATCGCCGATACCAGCATACCGACACTCTGGTTCAGCGACTGGGAAATCATATCCACATCGTTGGTTACCCGGGAAAGAATATCACCGTGGGAAGTATGGCTGTAAAATCCCATGGGGAGATTGTTGATTTTCCGGGTAATGTCGCTGCGCATCCGTCTGGAAACTACCTGGGCGATGGTCGTCATGATAAAATGCTGTATAAAAGACAGCAGAATACTACAGAGATAAAATCCAATCAGTGTAAATCCTATGCCTGCCACGGCATCAAGATCAATTCCCGTCATCATGCCATCGGTGATCACCGCAGTCAGATCTGATAATTTATCCGGTCCGACCAGCGTGAAAA
This sequence comes from Eubacterium sp. An3, assembly GCF_002159465.1. Taxonomy (NCBI): domain Bacteria; kingdom Bacillati; phylum Bacillota; class Clostridia; order Eubacteriales; family Eubacteriaceae; genus Eubacterium; species Eubacterium sp. An3. Next base: position 34,020 of record NZ_NFIR01000022.1, on the reverse strand, counting down.
TGGTGCCGCCCGCAGCACAAAGAACAGCAATTATAATGGCGATTGAATAATTTTTACAGTAGAGTATCAGTTTCTTCCATGTACCGGTAAAATTTTTGGCTTTCTCACCGCCGCCCCTGCGCATGCCTGGTCCGCGGACGCCGCTGTTTCTTCCGGCAGCATTGGACGAATGGGCCTGGTTTTCCGTCTGGCCGGAAACATTTGTCTGATATTTCTTATTTTCCATTATGCCAATTCCTCCTTTGAAAGCTGTGAAAGAGCGATCTGCTGGTAAACGTCACAGGTCTTCATCAACTGGTCATGGGTGCCCATACCTGCTATCTTTCCGTCGTGCAGAACAATAATCTTGTCGGCGTCACGGATTGTTCCGATTCGCTGTGCCACGATGATCCGGGTAGCGTCGCCGCATTCCTTTTCCAGCGCTTTACGGAGTACACGGTCCGTCTTATAATCCAGGGCAGAAAAAGAATCGTCAAAAATAAAGATTTCCGGATGACGGCAGATTGCTCTGGCAATGGACAGACGCTGCTTTTGTCCGCCGGACAGGTTCGCTCCGCCCTGCGCCACATAGCCGTCATAGGTACCCATCATTTTTTCTACAAAGTCATTGGCCTGCGCCGTGTACACAGCATCTACGATGTCCTCGTCAGGAAACTCCTCACGTCCGTTGTCTCCAAAGGCGATATTGCTTCGGACAGTTCCGGAAAACAGAGTTGCTTTCTGAGAAACATATCCAATCTTATTACGGAGTGTCTGTTGATTATATTCACGGACGTCCACGCCGTCCACCAGCACCTGCCCTTCCGTAACGTCGTAAAATCTGGGGATCAGGTTGATAACCGTACTCTTGCCGCAGCCGGTGGAACCGATCAGCGCCACGGTCTCCCCCTTATGGGCGGTAAAGGAAATGTTGTGGAGCATGTCGCCGTCAGCATCCGGATAGCGGAAACTTACATTGCGAAATTCCACCTCACCCTGCAGATCAGTCTCCGGCTGGGTGACCGGTCCGTCCTTAATGCTCGGCTCGGTATCAAGCACTTCGTTGATTCTTCTGGCAGCGACCGATGCACGGGGCAGGATAACAAGGATAATAACAAGCATCATGAAGGACATGACAACCTGCATGGCGTACTGGGAAAAGACGATCATATCAGAAAAAATAGACAGCTTCGCCGGCCCCTGCGCACCGTCCACCAGGTAAGCGCCTATCCAGTACACAGCCAGCGTCAGTCCGTTCATGACAAGCTGGATACCAGGCATCATGAAGGCCATAGTCCGGCTGGCGAACAGCTGCGTCTTTGTGAGCCGCTCGTTTGCGTCCTCAAATTTTTTCTTCTGATAGTCTTCTGCATTATAGGCGCGGATGACATTTAATCCGGTCAGATTCTCTCTGGTAATCCGGTTGATATCATCAGTGAGCACCTGCAGCTTTTTAAACTTCGGCATGGCAATAAGAATACAAGTACCGACAATAAGCAGGAGAACCACAACAGCAACGCCGGTGCTGAATGTCCACTGCCAGCTCTTTCCCGCAATCTTTCCTATGGCCCATACCGCCGTGATCGGCGCCTTCAGAAGAACCTGCAGTCCCATAACGATGAACAGCTGCACCTGCATCACGTCGTTTGTGGAACGGGTGATCAGGCTTGCTGTGGAAAACTTGCCGATATCCGCCATGGTGAAGGACTGCACCTGATGAAAGAGCATTCCTCGTAAATTGGCAGAAAAATTAGCTGCGATCTTCGCAGCGCAAGTCACAGTACACACAGAGGCCGCAAAGCTGCCCAGCGCACAGCCAAGCATTTTTCCTCCGGCGGCAAGAATCTCGCTCATGGCGCTGCCTTCGGTCTGTACCAAAGTGGTGATTTCCGACATGTAATCCGGAATAGTCAAATCCATCCAAACCTGAAGGATTATGAACAACAATGCCGCAAAAGAGAGCGTCCACTCTGTTTTTGTAAACTTTTTAAGCAGTTTCAGCATAGTATTAACTCCTTTCATAATCTTGAGAGTGATAATACAATAAGGCGGAAAAATAAACTGAATCTAAACAGGAGAGCTGAATTAAATTACAAAGGATATACAAGAAGTGATCACATCAGAAAAGGAAGCTCCATTAATCGGAACTCCCTTTTTATTTTCTACTGAAACAGCGGTGTGGAATAGTACCGGTCGCCGTTGTCCGGCAGCAGCACAACGATGGTCTTTCCTTCATTTTCCGGCTTCTTCGCCTCTTCCATGGCGGCGTAGAGTGCCGCACCGGAGGAGATTCCCACCAGGAATCCTTCTGTCTTGGCGAGTTCTTTGCCATACTCAAAGGCGGCGTCATTCTCCACTGTGACAACCTTATCATAGATATCTGTGTCAAGAATCTCCGGCACAAAGCCTGCGCCGATGCCCTGAATCTTGTGCGGGCCGGCTGTGCCCTCCGACAGCATCGGGGAAGCTGCCGGTTCCATGGCGATGATTTTTATGTCCGGATTCTTTTCTTTCAGATAGCTGCCGATTCCGGTAACCGTTCCGCCGGTTCCCACGCCGGCCACAAAGATGTCCACCTCTCCGTCGGTATCTTCCCAGATCTCCGGGCCGGTGGTCTTCCGGTGTGCCGCCGGATTGGCCGGATTCTCAAACTGTCCCGGAATAAAGCTGTTCGGAATCTCTTTTGCCAGCTCCTCCGCCTTGGCGATGGCTCCCTTCATGCCTTCCGCTCCCGGCGTCAGCACAATCTCAGCCCCGTAAGCCTTCAAAATATTTCTCCGTTCCACGCTCATGGTATCCGGCATGGTGAGAATCGCCCTATAGCCTTTTGCCACAGCCATGGCCGCAAGACCGATTCCGGTGTTGCCGGAAGTAGGCTCGATGATCGTCGCTCCCTCAGAGATCAGACCTCTTGCTTCCGCATCCTCGAGCATCTCCTTTGCCACACGGTCCTTGACGCTTCCCGCCGGATTAAAATACTCAAGCTTCAGGAGAAGCCGCGCTTTCAGGTTCCATTTCTTCTCAAGATTCACCGCCTCCACCAGAGGGGTACGTCCAACTAAATCAAGAATTCCTCCATATATTTTTGCCATAATGATTTCCTCCTGTTTTTTCTATAGTATTTCTGCTTTTACCTTCTATTATTATAAATGTTTTGTGGATTCTACATATTTCTTCCGACACATTTACACCAATTTATAATTCCTCGGTCACCGCCCGGAACGCCTCGTCCAGATCCTCGATGATATCGTCGATGTGTTCCGTTCCGATGGAAAGCCGGATGGTATTCGGATAGATTCCCTGCTCCAGCAGCTCTTCGGCGTTAAGTTCCGCGTGAGTGGTGGACGCCGGGTGAATCACGAGAGATTTCACGTCCGCCACATTGGCAAGAAGTGAGAACAGCTCCAGGTTATCGATGAAGGTGCGGGCGGTATCCTCGCCTCCCTTTATCTCAAAGGTGAAAATAGAGCCGCCTCCCTTCGGGAAGTATTTGGCGTAAAGTCTTTTCTGCTCTTCGTCCTCTGTGGCCAGCGGATGATGAATCGCCTCCACCAGCGGCTGTTTTTTCAGGTACTCGATGACCTTCTGCGTGTTTTCCACGTGGCGCTCCACCCGGAGGGACAATGTCTCCAGTCCCTGCAGGAAGAAAAATGCGTGGAACGGAGAAAGACATGCGCCCGTATCCCGTAGCAGGATGGCACGGATTCTCGCAGAAAATGCAGCGTCTCCTGCCGCGTCCACAAAGCTCAGCCCGTGGTAGCTTGGGTTCGATTCCGTAAACTGCGGGAACTTTCCTGACGCTTTCCAGTCAAATCTGCCAGAGTCCACAATGACGCCGCCGATGCTCGTACCGTGGCCGCCGATAAATTTCGTGGCCGAGTGGATCACGATATCCGCTCCGTACTCGATGGGCCGCAGCAAATACGGTGTGGCAAAGGTCGCGTCGATCATCAGCGGGATCTGATGGGCGTGGGCAATCTTTGCGATGGTCTCCACATCCGCCACTTCCGAATTCGGATTGCCGAGGGCCTCTATGTACAGCGCCTTTGTATTGTCCTGAATGGCCTCCTCAAAGGCCTGCGGACACAGCGGGTCCACAAAGGTTGTGGTGATGCCGTAATCCGGCAGCGTGTGGGCCAGCAGGTTGTAGCTTCCGCCGTAAAGATTCTTCGCCGCCACGATGTGTCCGCCGCCCAGGGCGATATTCTGCACCGCGTAGGTCACTGCCGCCGCGCCGGACGCTGTGGCAACCGCTGCCACGCCCCCCTCGAGGGCCGCCATTCTCTTCTCAAAAATCTCCACCGTCGGGTTCGTAAGCCGGGAATAAATATTCCCCGCGTCTTTCAGAGCAAACCGGTCTGCCGCATGCTCCGAGTTATGAAAAACGTAGGAAGAAGTCTGATAAATCGGCACCGCTCTGGCGTCTGTGGCCGGGTCCGCCTCCTCCTGTCCCACGTGCAGCTGTAATGTTTCGAATCTGAAATTTCTGTCTTTATAATTTTTTTTCGCCATAATCTTGTGTATGTCCTTTCATTTAAGTCTTTTGTATCATACATTTCTTTTCCTACTTTGTCAATAGGAAAAAGGGTCTTTTTTCAAAATCTTATTCATCAACAACATTTTTCTCTCATGCATAAATATATTTTTTCCGGAGATACTGTCCTTATCTATATCTATAACACTAAGGAGTGATACTATGCCAATTACTGTTACCAATCAAAATTTTTCCCGGATAATTTTCTCCGGCCCGAATCCCGTCCTTTTATATTTCTCCAGTCCCGAAAACGAAATATCACGCAGGCAGGATACCATTCTTCGGCTTTTTGCCCACGAACATCCGGAGATTGTCATAGGGCGGATTAATACACGAAAGGAACCGTCTCTGGCCGCCATGTACGGCATTGAGACGATTCCTTCTATTAAGATATTCAAAAACGGAAAATGTACTGCCACCGCCGCCGGTCTGCAGGACAAACCGCAGATCTCCCGGCTTCTGATCCAGTAAAACATTTTCATATTTGACCGCGGGAACGATGACCGGACGATTGGAACGTTCCCGCAGAAATTTTATCCCAAAGCTACATCAAGAACCATCATCACAACAAATCCGACTGCGAAAGCAATGGTTCCCGCATTGGAATGTTCTCCTTCCGCCATCTCCGGAATCAACTCTTCCACCACAACATAAATCATGGCTCCCGCCGCAAAGCTAAGCAGGTAAGGCAGAGCCGGAACCACCAGTCCCGCCGCAAGAATCGTAAAAAACGCCGCCAGCGGTTCCACGATTCCCGTGAGCGTGCCGTAAAGGAACGAACGTCCTTTGCTCACCCCCTGGGCTTTTAACGGCATGGAGATGATCGCCCCCTCCGGGAAATTCTGAATGGCGATTCCCAGAGCCAGCGCTAAAGCACCCATGGCGGAAATATCCACATTTCCCTGTATCCATCCGGCAAAAACCACGCCGACTGCCATCCCTTCCGGAATATTGTGCAGTGTCACCGCCAGAAGCAGCATTGTCGTTTTCGAAAGAGATGTCTTTGGTCCTTCTGCTTCCTCGCTGTTCATATGCAGATGCGGAATCAGCTCATCAAGCAGCAGCAGGAAACCCATACCAAGAAGAAAACCCGCAGCCGCCGGGATAAATCCCCATTTGCCCATGTGTTCCGACTGTTCCAAAGCCGGAATCAGCAGACTCCACACGGAGGCCGCCACCATAACGCCGGCGGCAAAACCGGTCAGCACCCGCTGCACTCCTTCATGCAGATCCTTCTTCATGAAAAATACGCAGGCTGCGCCCAGAGTCGTTCCCGCAAACGGCAGCAAAATCCCTCTTATAATCTCAAAATCCAGCATAAATCTTTCCTTTCCCAAACATTTACTCTCCTGCGTCTGCACAGCAATCTGTATACAGTATCCTCCGGACATCTCCGCACTGTGCGCTGCAGCAAGAGCATAGGCTATTATACCATTTTTCCGGAAAAAAAACAGTTTTTGCACAGTATTTTTTCTGCAATAACAAAGAACAGTGAAAACCAACGGCTGTTTTCACTGTTCTGTCTTTTTCTGCTATTCTTTTTCGACATAATCCCGAAAAAAATCGATAAATGCTGTGGCTGCCGGAGAAAAAGGCTGTACTTTTTTCCAGACAAGAACCGTGCGGCTTTCCAGGCGGGGCGCAAGGGGAACAAAACTAATGCCGTCATACCTGCAGTCCAGCCGTATTGTCACCGCGACTCCCACCTTTCCGCTCACCATGGCCGCCATATTATACTGAAGATTACCGCTGGCAACCAATTTCATCTTATCTGAGCAGGAACCAAACCAGTTGCGTATCTGCTGATGTACCATTTCTCTTTGTCCAAACAGCAGCGGATAGGAAACAAGGTCTTCCGGTCTGACGCTCTCCTTCCCCGCCAGCGGAGAATCGTCCGGCACAAGAACTCCCCATTCCTCTTTTACAGGAATCTGAATAAATTCGTACTTGCTGATATCCACCGGTTCCAGCAAAATCCCCAGATCCAGCAGCCCTCTCTCCATCCGCTCCTTGATATTATCAGAGTCTCCGCTGAATATCTCAAACTGAACCAGCGGATGTTTGTCATGGAAAGCAGCGACAACCTGTGAGAGGAACCGGGAGCTTTTCAGCTCACCGCTGCCGATGGAAATCTCGCCCATCAGCTCTCCCTCTCTTCTCACAAACTCTCTCTCTGTCTTCTCCGCCAGACTGACAATCTCCTGGGCCCGGCGTTTTAAAAGCATACCGTCCTCCGTAAGTATGATCCGGTGCCGGCTCCGCTCAAAAAGTTTCACGCCAAGCTCCTCCTCCAGCTGCATCAGCTGCCGGGACAGCGTCGGCTGCGTCACATGAAGAAGCTGCGCCGCCTTTGTGATATTTTCTTCTCTTGCCGCCATGAGAAAATATTTCAGTACACGAAGTTCCATACTCTTTCTCCCTTCCGTATTAAAGCCGTCGTCCGCCCGGGGCATCTCTCCGACTGCACAGCAGCAATAAAGCTGCCATTTTATTTATTATACCAACCGGTTGTTACAATCGGTCAAGAGAAAAAGTAAAGCAATTCTTTTTTATGCTTTTTTCCGTGTTTCATGCGCGTTACTTCACCGTCACCGTAATCTTTTTGCTGACGCCGTTTTGCGCGATGGCATAGACGGTGGTGGTTCCTTTGCTCTTTGCCTTGATGACGCCTTTTCTGTTCACAGCGGCAATGGTCTCGTCCACTACAACGTAGCGAATTTCATCACAGTGCTGCTGGCAGATGCGGTTCTTCGGCAGAACAACGGATGCCTTGATTTTCTTTTTCTTTCCGGCTTTTACGGAAATCTTCGTCTTATTCACTTTTACCTTCACCGGGTTGGCGTATCTTGTGCTTCCCGCGGTGACTGCGTGAACCACCGGCGTTTCGCTGATGACAACTCTCTTACCGTTCACCTTCTTAAATGCCTTGATCTGATATTTGTACCAGGCAGCGCTCTTCAGCTTCTTATGAGTCCAGGTGGTGCGGTCGCCAGAGACGACAGTCTTGACTCTCTTCACCGTCTTTTCCTGTTTTTTGCTGCGGGTGTTGCAGGTATCGGCCAGAATGATGTATCCGTCCGCACCGTCCACTTTGTTCCAGGAGAGACAGTTTTTATTTCTTCCCGCTCTGATCGGTTTTACGACAATCGGCTTCGGAAGCATCTCCGTGCTTTCTGTGTAGCTGTGACCGCAGCGCCGGCAGGTGTAGGTCTTCGTGCCTTCCTTCTGGGTGGTCGGATCTGTGGACGCTGTCTGCGTGTAATCATGACCAGTGGCTTTGATCACCTGCCCCCTCGCTACCAGCGCGCCGCAATCGGTGCAGTAAGTATCGCCGGTATATCCGTCTTCGGTACAGGTTGCCTCTTTCGCACCGCGAACCTCTGTGTTCTTGTGCTCGGTCATGGCAAATTCAGCCGACACGGCAATGTCTTTCCTGATGTCTGTCAGGGTCACGCTCACAGCTTCTCCGCGATTTGCAGCTTTCGCTTTGGTATTCGCGGCGTCGCCGCCCCATTTTGCAAAACGGTAATGATTATCCGGCGTTGCGGTAAATGTAACGGCGCTTCCCTCTGCCACAGCGGTGCCGTCGGTGATGACATTGCCGTCATTATCCCGGGCGGTAATGCCGCCGTGCTCTGTCTGCCCGATAGAGACAGTGTAATAATTTACCGTATCCACCTGGAGACGAATGTCCCTGGTTACATTTTCGATGGTCACCGCGTAGCTGCCGTCGTCGTTTTTGGTGTAGGATAAACGGTTGCCGGTTTCGCTGCGGGTCTTCCGGCTTTCACCTTCGCCGGCCAGGCGTATATCCGTAATCCACTTGCCTTCACCCGGCACCAGAGTGAAGCTTACGCTGCCTTTGTCTCGGATTGTGTCTTCGTACTCCGGCTCCTCCGGCAATGTGTCCGGTATGCGGACAAGGTTTTCGATGTGATAATCGTTCTTTCCGTCTTCGTCGCTGTCGTAGTCAGTCTCTTCCGGAACGTCCCACGCTTCGATCTCACGGAAGGAAACAGAAACAATGGCGTTGCGGTTCAGTCCTTCCAGAAGCAGTGCATTTTCCAGGCCCAGCTCCTGTCCGGTCACGGCGGAGCCGTCGCTGTAAGTGACAGTCCATGCATCGATCATCTGACCGGCCGGAGGCGTCACGGTAAAGCGCACGTTCTTGCCGCTTAATACCTGTACGGATTTGCCCACCGCCTCAATATTCTCATAAGACGTATAATCATCGCCGTAACCGGCTGCCACCGCCGGATGGCACTGGTCTTCCAGTCCCTCAGGAATCTCGAAGGATACCTCCACCAGCTCTGCCGGGGAGAATTCTGCGATGATGCTCTCCGCTCTGGTCACATCTTCAATGGTGTAGGTGAGAGAATCGCTGGCCACACCGTTCCATGCGCTTAGGAAACTGTATTCGTCATGAGGAACAGCTGTGACACTCACCGTGCTGTGGCGCGGCGCGGTAAATGTACCGTCTTTTATATCTGTCACCAGTTTTCCGTTGAGGGTCACTTCCAGAGCGCCGCTGCCGGTTCCCGTGGTTCCCACAGTAATCTCGTAGGACGGGATAGCCTCAAACTTCACGTACACCTGCGCGTCCCCGTAGAGGGAATCGATCACGTAGGTATTCTGTTCATACTGTGTTCCCTCGATTCTTGATTCTTCCGTCATGGACGCATCGGAGTACCAGCCTTCCACCAGATATCCTTCCGCCGGCGTTGCCTGGAAGGTTACTCTGTTATAGGAAGGAACTGCTGTGCCGGAGGTAATGGCTTCGGCCTCCTGTCCGTCCTTCGCCGTCTTGGCCGTCACTTCTCCCATGGACGCATCGTTGCCGCCAAAGGTCACGGTGCCGGTCGCAAGCTCATAGATCACCCTCACCTTGTGGCTGTCTTTGCTGACGGTCAGCGTGTAGCTGTCTTCGCTTGTCTGGGTGTCAGCGCCGTCCACCATCCAGGTCTTCACGCGGTAATTCTTATCCGGCGCCGCGGTAAAGACAATCTTATCTCCTTTCGCGCCTTTGTCTCCGTTCCGGAATGGTTCACCGTTCAGGGAAGCGCTCAGACTTCCGCCGGTGTTTTCGCTGCCGCTGATATCCTCCGCACTGAAAGTCACCTGACAGTTTGGCTCCTGCGCAAAGACAGCGGTCACCTGTACATTTGCTTCCAGGGTAAGGGTCAGCACATTCTCTTTCAGGCTATTTTCCGGAACCGTGACTCCGTCCACCTTCCAGCCGGCAAACTTCATGCCGGCGTCCGGTGCGGCGGTAAATGTGATCTCTCTGCCGCCTCTCACACTGGCTCCGTTTGATACTTCGTTATGGTCTGTCGCATTTTCGGCAGTCACCGTACCGCCTGTGGCGGACCATGCGACGGTATATGGCAGCCGGTCAAAGACTGCCTTCACATCGGTGACACTGTCGGCCTTAATCTCACGGGTAAATGTATTGCCGGTCTCGCCGGATACCATCTCTCCGTCCATCTCCCAGCCCACAACCTCATAGCCGTCTGCAGCCTCGGCAGTAAATGTCACTTCCGAATCCGCCGCCAGAGTGTTGCCGGAATAGAACGGTCTTCCGGTACGGTTGTTGACCGCCGTCACCGTGCCGCCGGCCGTCTCGTCGTCAAGGATGCTCCTTGCGCCGAAGGTCAGCTTGTTTCCTGTCTGTGCCAGCTGCGCCATGACGCGCACCGGTTCTGTATCTTTCTCCGTTACCGTATAAGTAAATGTATCGTTGTCAGAATTTACTGTACTGATGCCTTCCGTGACTTCCTCGCCGTTGACAAACCATTTGGCTGCCTCATAGCCCTTGTCCGGGGTCACGGTAAATGTGATGACGGAATCCCGGTAAATATCTGTGAGACTGCCGCTCTGTGCCGGTTCTTCTGTGGTCTGTCTGTATTCTTCGGCGCCGAAGCGTTCGACGGAAACCTCCATGGTTCCGTGTACGCCGTCGCCCAGATCATAGAGACTGTACTCGGCCTTTGTCACCGGAGTGATCGGCTTGAAGGACACGGTCACTTTTACATCTTCCGTAAAGCCCTGCTCTCCCGGCGTCAGCGTCAGAAGAACATCGGAGCTGTTTTCCACCCGCTCCATGCTGCCGGTCACAGCTTCTGCCTTATCTGCAATTACTGTCCCGGCCGCTGCCTCAAGAGTTTCACCATTTATAAGAACAGTGTCTATCTCATAGCCGTAATCCGGAGATACCGTCAGCACAATGTCCTCTGTCCGGTATTTATCCAGATAAGAGCCGGACTGCAGTTCCCCGCAGGTTACAGTATTGTCGGCATCCGCTCCCGGAATCTCGACCGCCTCGTAGGTGAGTGTCGGACGTTTTTCCAGATGAACAGTCACCCATGTCTCATCGGAGAGACTGGTAAGGGTGTAGGTTACGGCATCCTTGCCCTCGGCCACAACGGCTTCCCCGCCGCCGCCCTGCCGGAGCGTCCAGTTCTTCACCTGATATTCTTCCGGAAGACTGGTCGTAAAGTCCACCGGTATGTAGGCAGTGTACGCCGTACCGTTCTCAAGCTCTGTGCCATTCCAGGAGGCGCGGAGTACATTTTCCACGTCCACGGTACTTCCGTCTTCGTCAACCGCCGCAAAATGAAGCTGGTACGTCTTCATCTCAGAGACGAGAATCTCCACCCGGAGGTTCTCCTGTACGTTGGATACAGTGTAAGTGCCGGCATTGCCGGAAACCACCTCGTAATCGCCCTCGGCGTCATAGACTCTCCACTCGCGGACGATGTTTGTGTCCGGAAGCTTGGCTGTGAAGGTCAGGGAAGAGCCTCTCCTGGCCGTGCCGTCTTCTGATAAGCCATCCACGGTAATCTCACAGCCCGGAACCGTGTTGCCTTCGTCATCCACCACGGAAGTCTCCACGGTGTAGAATTCTTCCGGCTCAAACTCCACCTGTACGGTGGTATCGGCGGCCAGCCGCTCCAGATCCAGAGTATCGCCTGCATAGATGCTTCCGTCGGCATTGCGCCTGATTACAGGCGTTCCGCTTCCTTCCGTGACAGTCCACTGTTTTACCACGTAGCCGTTATCCGGTGCTGCGCTCAGGCGAACGCTCTTGCCTGCGGCCACAATCTCCGGTGAAGTCAGGGCTGCGCCGCTTCCCTCGCCGTCTTTTATGTACTGTGCGGTGATGCTGCCGTTATCACCGGCGGAGAATGTCAGTTGGTAGCTGGCTGGCTCAAAGCTTACCTGCACATGCATCTCCTTTTTCAGAGCAGGAACGATCAGCCGGTTTCCGCTCACCGTGTAATCTTCCCCTTCGGTCAGCGGCTGTCCTTCTCCGTCTGTCACCGTCCATTCCTTCACCTGGAAGTTCTCATGAGCATCTGCCACAAAGGTGATTTTTGTACCTTCCGTGAGAGATGCGCCGGAATCAAAGGCCGCCTGATTATCGCCGTAGTATCCCCGCAGAGTTCCGTTGGCTCCGGACTCATAGGAGACGCTGCGGACGCCGGCCACGATGTTATAAAGGCCGTTCTCCATGGTTGCGTCATATTTGTCCAGGAACTGCCGCACAGTCTCGGTATAGGCGGCTTCTCCGTTGCCGCTGCCGCTTCCTGCGCCGGCGTCTTCCGCATCGCTGCCTCCTGCGTCGTCATCTCCCGCCTCCGTCTGATAAGCCAGTCCGGTGATATAATCATTGGCTCCGGAGTCCACGGTCAGTTCCGGTCTGCTGGTGATCGTAAGCAGTGTCTCCGGGCGGAAGGCTTCCGCATCGGTATCAAGGATGGCGGTTTTCTCCGCGTCGCCCGTATAGCTGGTCTTCACCTCGCTGAGTTTCGGAATCTTGTTGGCCGTATCCGTGCTCGAAATGCCTTTCCTGGACGGTGCCGTAAATGTCACCGGCCGTTTCAGCACATTTACATAGCAGGTAGCTTCGTCGTCTCCCACCTGCGCTGTAAATGTATAGTCTCCCGGTTTCTTCGGCGTACAGGTCACGCCCGCCGTGCTGCCGGAAAGAGTTTCTTCCTCGATATTGCCATCATCCTTCTTATACTGCATCTTGTAGACAACAGAGGTACCGGAAGGCAGATCTGTAAGCGTCACATTGCCTGCTTCATCCGTTCTGGCCTCCTTTATAGCAAGGCTGAGGCTGTCTCCGTAAACGGCACTGCTCTCTCCCTGCAGCACGTAGCCTACCTTGCCTTCCGGACCGTCCGTGGCAAAATAGCTGGCCGTGCCGGAGGAACTGTTGAGCATCTCATTGCCGCCGAAGGTAGCCGTTATGGTGTAATTGCCCGCTTTCACCGGCGTCCACGTTGCAGTCGCCGTGCCCTGGCCTTCGCCTGTCACATCGGCAGAGACAGCGGTGAAATCACCGGTTCTGTTGTTGACCATCTGGAAGGTGACGCCGCCGTCCACCGACTTTCCTTCGCTCAAGGAAGCCACGTTGGCCGTAAGGGTCACAGAATCGCCGCTCACCGCCGTGTAGACGATTCTTTCCCGCTCTTCCTGTACGGTAACTGCCGATTCTTCCGGAAGCACGTTGTAAGTTTCTGAAGCATCAGCCAGTCCCGTCGGCACGATCAGATAGATCTCCTTCATGATGAATCCGGTGACTGGTTCCTCGCCGCCTTCTTCCCCTTCGCCAGTCGGAGGAATCTCCGGTTCCTCGCCCGAAGAAGTATCTTCCACCTTCTGATAATAGTGAACAACTCCCTGTTCATCGGTCTTCTGATAGAGTCTGACAGCGGAATCCTTCCAGTCCTGCCATACCTCATAGGTCACACCACCGACGATCTCGGTTCCCGGATTGGAGGAATATACCGGCTCCGGCGCAAGATAGCCGCCCTCATCGGTCCACTCTTTTACTCCGTCGGTCCATGCCTCTTCTTCGTCAGTCCACAGAGTCATCACGCCGTCGACCATCTGGTACAGGCGCGGACGACCGGAAATGCCCGCCTCGTTCTTTGCATAGAGGTTCACGAAGACGCCCAGTCCTTCTCCTTCACCGTCTTTTTGTTCTACCTGCCAGCAAAGGTATTCGGTCGCGGAATCGCCGCTGCCCTCCGCCGGTTCCGGCCCGTCATATTCGTAGATCTGCTGCTCCGTGCCGGTCAGCCGGTCCGGAGAGAGACCTTCCACGGCCTGGCTTCCTTCCTCGTCCCAGGCAAAGTAATCGTCCGGCTGGCTCAGAAGGATTCTTCTTGTCGCCGTCTGTCCGGATCCTTCCGAACCGTCCGTGAGGTCTTCGAGAATGTAGTAGCTGTCGTCGCTCTGGGAGCGGTAAATGTATTCCGGCTGCGCGGTGTTTTCACCTGACTGCACATTTTTATTCTCATAAATCTGATAGGTTTCCGTTACATTTTCTTCTTTTGTACCGCCGTCTGCACCGACAGTCTCCGGCGTGGTCACCGTCGCCGTGGCGATCACGTTGACGTTTTCTTTTATGGTCTCTGATATGGAATAATCGGCGCTTCCCGTATTCTTCGATTCATTAAGAGCCGATACGGTCACCTGCGAATCCGCTTTGTCCACGGTGAGCATGCGCGCCTCGCTGTATGAGTAGGCCCGTCTGCCGTTATGCACCTCTGAGACAACACAGCGGTAACGGTTTCCGTCCATATCTTTTGTGACATTTTTCAGCGTGAGCGTACTGCTGCTTCCCCCGATGTTCTCCCACACGGTGGAGTCCGCCGCTCTCTTCTGCCAGGAATAGGTCAGTCCGGTTTCCACGCCCTGGGACGGTGTGGCGTCCACGGTAAAGGATGCCGTATCACCCGGCGATACGCGGACGTCGTCGCTGATGCTGTGGATCTCCGGCGCCGGCCCGTCCTTTAAGGTCGTTCCCGTCACCAGAGACGAATACTCCGACACAACCCGGTCTCCGTTATCATCCACGCCGACGGAACGGATGGCAAAGGTATAATCGCTGCTCGGTTCCAGATCTTCATAGGTGAAAGAGGTCTCCTCCCCGTCCAGGGTGGCGATAAGAGAATAGCCGCTGTCCGCCACGCTGTCCTCAAAATACTGATAGATCTCGTAGCTGACCGGTCTTCTTGCGCCGTGTTCCCAGCTTAATGTAATGGAATCCTGTGTTACTGTGTCCACTGCGATATTCTTCGGGAGACTCGGCGGTTCCACCACGTTTCTGACCAGATATCCGAGCACCGGCACCTCGGTGTCGCCCACATTGGCCCGCCATGTACCGAACTTCCACTGGAAGGAGTACGGATATTCTGTGGACGGAGGGGACGCCACTGTTCCCGCCTTGGTTACATTATTGTACTCAAAGGTGGTGCTTCCTCCGCCCCAGCCGCCTCCGCCGCTGAAGCCGCCCCCGATGGAGAAAACGTTGTCCTTGCCGCCGGAAAGTCCAACCTTCAGCTCAAAGCTGTTGTTGTAGGACTGGCTGGCGCTTGAGGTCTCGCCGGTGGTGATGGACTGGCTTGTCATGGCCGTCGTGGTGCCGGAAGAACAGGAGACAAAGTCCTTCGCTCCCGTGAAATCCGTAAGCCCCGCGGCGCTTGTCTTATAGGTGGACGGCTGTCCCGGAGTGGAACCCAGAACGCTGTCGCTGATGACCTTATCCTTCATGGCATCATCCTGTGCGGCCAGCGTATTGTACTCATCCATCTCCATGACGCTGTACACCGGATTATCCTGTATGCCCACCGTCATACTGTAAGTCTCTCCGCCTCTGGCCGGGTGGACGTCATAGTAATACAGCGTCACCGGCGTCCGGTACAGAACCACGCTGTCTTCCATAAAGCCGCCCTCGAAGTTTACGCCGTATTCTATGCTCTTCTCCTGCTCATATTCCCACTCCCATTCATGGCTGTAGGAAGCTTCCGCAGTAAAACTTAAGATTCCCGGCAGGATGGACTTTTCTCCACTGATATAAGCCCCCGCTGCCGCGGACTTCGTCGTGGATTCACTGCCGCCGGAGCCTTCCACCTTCTCAAAGCTGGTGCTTCCCACTCCGTCCGGATATTCATCCATCAGATCCTCAAAATACGGCGCTGCCTGCAGAATCGCCAGTACATTTACATTAGTATATGTATATTCCTTGCGGGAATACACCATCGTATCCGTGTCATCGTCGGCGTCCACTGCCGCCAGCGCCACAAAAAGATGATCGCCGCCGCTGTTATGGTAGCGCACATACTCCCAGAGATTATCGTAATAATTCCCCGGCGCCTGCTGCTCGCCCTCATGCTTCGTCGTTTTCCCCATTACATTTACATTGTAGAAAAAGTAATTGAGGCTCATCTGTTTGTATCCGGTGGTGTAATATACCTGCTCAATGCCCAGATCATTACCGTCAAAATTGCCGGCCACCGCCGTCTCCATCCATGTGTTGCTGATAATATATCCATTGATACCGTCATCGGATTTCGTATATTTATCATAGGTATGTTCATGCGCCCATTCGCTATCCTTAAACTGATACATGGAACCTTCCAGGAACATTCTCTCACTGTCGTTCCTGCCGTTGATGGCCACACAGGTGAGCGCCGGCGGCGCCTGGATGTTATCGCCCGTATACAGACCGTCTTTTACGAATCCGTTCATGTCCACCTTCAGGGCGGCGCCCTTGCTCATCTTCCCGGTATTCGTGTCATATGCCAGAGTCATCACGGCAAACTGGCTGCCGTTTAAGCTGTCATTGCTGGCTCCCGTGCTGTAATAGCCGGCCACCACGATCTCCGGAAAGCCGTTGTAGTCGATGTCACCGGCAGCGCAGGAAGCGCTTCTGAGATAGACAGCGCCGTCATTCATCCGGAAGGTGTCGCCCCATTTCGCCAGGGTTCCGGAATCATTCATCTTGTAGATGCCGAGAGCTGAACTTCTGTCCGTGATCTTTTTGGTGTCATCGTTCTCATGAAGATTGGCAAAGGAACCGAGCATCAAAAGCTCATCTTTGCCGTCCCGGTCCAGGTCGGCGGCCTCCAATGACGCCTGCACCATGGCCCGTTTGGTTCTTCCGTCATTATTAAATTCGCCGGAAATGTTCGCATCCGCTCCCATAAATGCACTGTAGGAGATCTCATTTCCCACCTGAGTAAATGTACCGTTGTTATCCTTCAGGATACGCACTCTCGGATTGCCCCGCTGCGGGATATAGACGGCCACCTCGTCATCGCCGTCGCCGTCAAAGTCCCCGGCTGTCAGGTTAAAGAAGCTGGTGTACTCCCACTGGGCGATGTCGTCGAACCAGTCGCTGTTGTCACCGCCGCCCACATCAATGGTATAATCCGGCCCCTGCTGTTTGGTCCGGGTGTTGTAGTTCCACACCACGATGTCGTTATTCTTAAGTCCCACCATGGCGACCATATAATCGTGTCCCTGCCCGTCAGGGTCATAAGCCTTGGAAACCACAAAGTCCGCCTCGCTCTGACTGCCGCGGCTGGCAAGGGACACCTGCGTTCCCGCCGTCACTCCCTGCTGCGGTTTTACGTCATTCCAGTAATCCACATTCATGGAACCTTTGGATGACCGGAAAACAAAAGGTTCCATGATTGGATTGAGGGCCGTATATCCTTTTCCGTACGGATTCTTTCCGTCCTTCGGATTAAATTCCTCCGGTGGTTCCGTGGAGAACCCATACTGGTCCGTCGCCGCCTCCGTCTGTATCGGACTGCGCCCAAGAAGCGGCGCAACGAGACAGAAAACCAGCAGAATTGCTATGATTCTTTTTCTCACTTTTCTCTCCTTTCCCTTTCTCCTCTTTCCGGACGTCATATTAACGCCGGTCTCCTCTTTTTTTGTCAAATATTACCCAAAAATCATTACCATCTTCCTGGATAGTATTTGACGTCTTTTTTTACATGTAATATAGTAACATAATCTCTTCTCCCCCGGTTCTACCACTGGGTCGTCAGAATGAACCACTGAGTCGTCTGACACATGACCTCCGCTCCTGTTTTATCTGACCGAACCGCTCAAAATCTTACCGAACAGGTATTGGACTTTTTGTGATTTTTCTATATAATACATATATATCATTTTTACATCAGGAGGAGCGTTATGCCGCAAATCGCAGTCTGCGAAGACGATAAGACCGATCTGTGTCTGCTGCAGAACACACTAGAATACATACGACAGGAATTTCCTGTACAGACGAATATTGACTATTATCCAAGCGGCGAGGCATTGATGGAAGCTGTCCGGCAAAATGTCCGCTATGATCTGCTTCTGCTGGACATTTATCTCACCGGTATGAGCGGCATTGAGACCGCCCGCTGTATCCGAAACATTATCCCGGAAGTACAAATTGCTTTCCTCACTTCTGCCAGGGAGTACGCGCTTGACGCTTTTGATTTATATGCTGTCCATTATCTTATCAAACCAGTAAACAACGACAGTCTCCGGGAACTGTTTCGACGTTTCTTTCGTCATCTTCACCGCCCGGAAAAATATCTGGAGATTCATTCTGACAGCAAAAATTATACTTTCCCTCTGGAGCAGGTGCAGAAAATCCAGAGTAATAACAAGGGCGTTGATATTTACCTGAAAAATATCCCGAAGCCACAGCGGATTCCTCTTCCGCTCATACGGGTGGAAGAACAACTGAACCCGGAATATTTTCTCAAAATATCCCGGGGGCTTATCGTCCATATGTCCTACATTCTATATATTGATAAAAATGTATGCAAATTCCGGGACGGAACGTCTGCGCTGATCAGCCGGGGCGAGAAAGTTTCCGTCCGAAAAAAATATAATGATTACTTATTCGCACATTCACGGAAAGGAGATTATTTATGACTTACGTGGATTTTATCTGGCAGGCGCCGGGTTTTCTCCTGCAGACGCTTCCCATTGCGCTGCTTTGCTTTGTCCCATTTGAAAAAAAGGAGCTGCTTCTTCCCCGCAGAACACTTCATTATTTAATAACAGCAGGAGTGCTGATTTTTTCCATCGGTTTTGTTCTGATGCATTTTCTGATTTCCGTGGTATCCAGAAGAACACATCAATTTTTGCGATCTACTTCCAACCTCTATATGTGTGTCTTCGTCCTGCTTTTCGTTATTTTTTTCTTTTACGTGATTCGCGCCGCCGCCGCAAAAAAAATACTGGTTCTGACTCTCTTGATTCATTACGAAGCTATTTTATTCACGGCGGTGTCTGTTTTGAACGGCATCATCCAGGATCCCCTGAAACAGAAGTTTCCGATCATTTACGGTCCTCAGGATATTTTTCTCTATATGACCGGGATTATAATTACATGTCCTGTCGTTTATGTCTTTCTTAAACATGTAGTAAAAGCCGGATTTCCATATATGACCAATCCCATTTTGCACCGTGGATGTATTTACCTGCTCAGCGCGCTCCTGCTGTATAGTTTCTGTATCTTTTCTTTGACGAACTATGAATTTTATTACGGAGTGACAGGATATCCGCTTCTTCTCTTTTTACTGGCATTTATTTTGACTGACGCCATCCTTTACTACATGTTTTTCTCTGAGGTACACCTCTCAGCCGAGAATCGTGAGCTGCAGGATCAGCTGAGAACTTTCGATGAGAAATACCGCCAGATCAGCGCCAGCGTCGCCGAATCCCGCCGGGCCCGCCACGATATCCGCCATCATCTCAATGTTATCGGCGCCCTGCACCGGGAAGGGAAGGACGAAGAGCTCGACCGGTATCTGGAACAGTACGAGGCCTTCTGCCAGGAACTTGAGAAAATGCCGCTGTCCGGCTATTCCTCGCTGGACAGTATTCTGCGATACTATATCCAGCAGGCCAGAGAAGAAAAAATCACTGTCCACACAGATCTTCAGCCTCTGCCCAACACAATGCGTTTCGACGCCATAGATCTGACCGTCCTGCTGGGTAATCTGATGGAAAACGCCATTGAATCCTGCCGGAAACTTCCGGTGTCAGAAGACCGTTTCCTGCATATCTGGATACGTCTGGAAAATGTATCCCTTCTCATGCAGGTTGAAAACGCCTGCTCCGCGGAAGGTCCTGATTCTCCCGATTTCTCCGACGGCAGAGAGTTTATTTCCACCAAGCACACCGTACTCCGTGGCCAGGGTTTAAAAAGTATCCGCTGCATCGCCGGAAAATACGGGGGCAGCGCCGAATTTAAAAAAACGGAAGGCATATTCACCGCACGAATTGTGCTGAACCTTCCGTAACGCAAAGATTGTCATACAGATTGTCATAAAAAAGCCCCGGAGACGCCGGAACAGATCATCAATGTTCCGGCACCTCCGGGGTATATTTTTGTTTCAGTGATTGCCGGGCCGCAGGCCCGCATTGTATTTTCTAATCCAGTTCCAGCTTACCGGTATAAAGCTGATAATATGTTCCTTTCAGCTTCAGCAGCTCGTCGTGAGTTCCCCGTTCGATGATACGTCCATGCTCCAGAACCATAATGGCGTCACTGTTCCTTATGGTTGAAAGACGATGGGCGATAACAAATACGGTACGTCCCTTCATCAGGTTATCCATACCTTTCTGCACGATACTCTCAGTTCTTGTGTCAATAGAGGACGTAGCCTCGTCAAGAATCAGCACAGGCGGGTCCGCAATGGCTGCTCTGGCAATGGCAAGGAGCTGTCTTTGTCCCTGGGAAAGTTCTTCACCATCACCGCTCAGATGGGTGTTATAGCCGTCCGGCAGCATACGGATGAATCCGTCGGCATGTGCCAGTTGTGCTGCTTTATACACTTCCTCATCGGTGGCGTCCAGTTTACCATAGCGGATATTCTCCATAATCGTTCCGGTAAACAGATGTGTATCCTGTAAAACGATTCCCAAAGAACGACGCAGGTCCGCCTTTTTAATCTTGTTGATATTGATACCATCGTAACGGATCTTGCCGTCCGCAACGTCATAGAACCGGTTGATCAGGTTGGTAATGGTGGTCTTTCCGGCTCCCGTGGAACCGACGAACGCCAGCTTCTGTCCCGGCTTCGCATAAAGGCTCAGATCATGAAGCACCATGTGATCCGACACATAACCAAAGGTCATATCATCAAACTGTACGTCTCCCTTCAGCTCAGTGTAGGTCACAGTTCCGTCCGCCTGATGCGGATGCTTCCACGCCCATAAGCCGGTTCTCTCTTCACACTCGGTGATATTGCCGGCAGCATCTTTCTTTGCGTTGACCAGGGTAACATATCCCTCATCTACCTCCGGCTCCTCATCCATCATCTTAAAGATTCGTTCCGCACCGGCCAGCGCCATGATAATGGAGTTGAACTGCTGCGCGATCTGCATAAACGGCTGAGTAAAACTTCTGGTAAACTGCAGGTAGGACGCCATAACGCCGAGGGTGATGTTGCCGATTCCCATGACAGAAAGGAATCCGCCGAACACTGCTGTCAGCACAAACAGAAGGTTACCCATATTTCCTATGATCGGGCCCATAATGCTGGCAAATGTATGTGCTTTGGAGGAACTTTCAAACAGTTCCTCATTAAACTTGTCAAACTCTTCCTCAGACATTTTTTCATGGTTAAATACCTTAACCACTCTCTGCCCGCTCATTCGCTCTTCCACAAAACCGGTGATATTAGCCAGGTCAAGCTGCTGGCGAATGAAATATCTTCCGCTGTTGCCGGATACAATTTTTGATACAAAAAACATCAGAATAATCATCAGCACTGCCAGCACTGTGAGAATCGGGCTCAGCACCAGCATGGAAATAAATGTGACAACGATGGTAAAGGCTGACATCAGCACCTGTGGAATCGACTGATTGATCATCTGCCTTAAAGTATCTGTATCGTTGGTGTAAAGACTCATGATGGAGCCGTTGGTATTCTGGTCAAAATAGCGGATCGGCAGCGTCTGCATGTGAGCGAACATCTCGTCACGGACACGTTTCAGAACGCCCTGTCCGATCACAACCATTAACCGGCTGTATACAAATGTGGCGATGACTCCGCAGAGAAAAATGGTTCCCAGCACTGTCAGCGCAAAATAAAGCTCAGAATAATCCGGATTCTGCTGTCCAATCAGCGGAATGATATAATCATCCAGCAGGAAACGCAGGGAAAGCGATACGGAGATTGACGCGATGGAGCTCACAAGGATACAGAAAATAACAAGGATGAACTGTATCTTATATGTACTGGTCACATACCTCAGCAGACGCTTCGCTGTCTTGATAGTCCCGCCGGTAACCTTTGGTTTTTCTGGTCTACTCATTGTCAGCGCCTCCTTTCACCTGTGATTCATATACTTCTCTGTAGATCTCATTGGTCTTCAGGAGTTCTTCTGAAGTTCCGATGCCATTGATCTCACCGTTATCCATAACGATGATCATATCTGCATCTTCCACAGAAGACACTCTCTGCGCGATAATAATCTTGGTTGTATCCGGAATCTCCTCCCGGAACGCCTGACGGATCATTGCGTCAGTTTTGGTATCCACCGCACTGGTGGAATCATCCAGAATAAGAATCTTCGGCTTTTTAAGAAGCGCTCTGGCAATACAAAGCCTCTGTTTCTGACCGCCGGACACGTTATTACCGCCTTCCACGATCATCGTCTCATATTTATTCGGGAACTCCTGAATAAAGCTGTCGGCCTGGGCCAGTTTACAGACTCTCTGCACTTCCTCATCACTGGCATTCTCATCACCCCAGCGGATATTTTCATATATAGTTCCCGTAAACAGCACGTTTTTCTGAAGCACCATGGACACCTGGTCACGAAGCGCCTTCAGGTTATACTTTCGCACATCGACGCCGCCGACCTTCACACAGCCGCCCGTCACATCATAAAGCCTTGGGATAAGCTGTACCAGAGTGGATTTGGCGCTTCCGGTACCGCCGATCACACCAATGATCTGACCGCTCTTGATATGAAGATTCACATCCTTTAAGGACAGGTTGCCGCCCTCACCGGAATAACTGAAATCCACATGCTCAAAATCAATATCTCCGCTGGCAACTTCCGTGAGAGCATTCTCATCATCTATCATCTCAGGCACTTCATCCAGCACTTCCTGAATACGATCTGTGGATGCTTCCGCAATCATGATCATAACGAATACGAAAGTTACCATCATCAATGACATGAGAATCTGGAGGGCGTACACGATAATACTGGTAAGCTCTCCTGTCTGCATAGTTCCCCGGATGATGCTCTCGCCGCCCACTAATACCATGAAAAGCACAACGCCGTAAATGGTAAACTGCATAACCGGCGAGTTCCACGCCACAATTTTTTCCGCTTTGGTAAAGAGCTTAAATACAATAGTGGAAATCTTTCCAAACTTCTCATTTTCATGATCCTCACGAACATAAGCCTTAACCACACGGGCTGCATTTACATTTTCCTGCACCGTATTATTCAGCACGTCATACTCATCAAACACCTGAATAAAATGCGGATGCGCCTTCTTGGCAATAAAGATCAGCACGCCCCCCAGAATCGGGATCATGGCAAGCAGAAGAAGCGCGATCGGCACGTTGATGGTGAGAGTCATGACCCATGACAAAACGATCATGATCGGCGCACGGGCCAGCAGGCGGATGGTAAACATATACGCCATCTGCACATTGGTGATATCTGTCGTCAGACGGGTCACCAGACTCGGCGTGGAAAAATGGTCAATGTTTCCAAATGAAAAATCCTGAATCTTATAGAAGATATCATGCCGCAGATTCTTGGCATAACCGGCCGAGGCAATCGCTCCAAGCTGTCCGGCCTTCGCTCCGAAAAACAGAGCTACCATGGCAAGAAGCACCAGAACGACTCCAAGTCTGATGATATATCCAATATCTCCGTTGGCAATGCCAACGTCAATGATATTAGCCATCAGAAGCGGTATGAGCACCTCCATAAATACTTCCAGCGCCACAAAAACAGGCGTCAGTATCGTCTCCCGCTTATACTCGCGGACAGAACGAAGTAATTTCCTATTCATGTTTTGTTGTCTCCTTTCCTCTGTCATTCTCATAATCGGCTAAATTTGCAGACATTCGCTCCAGCACATGGATACAAACTTCCAGCTCCTCCCTGGGAATATCTTTTCGAAGAAGAGCCTCCATATAACGGATATTGGAAATAATGTGCCCATGAAGCTCTTTGGTCTTCTCTGTAGGGACAATCTTTTTCAGCCGTGCGTCCCTTTCCACGGTCTCACGGTAAATGTATCCTTCTTTTTCAAGAAACTGCAGGATACCAGTTGCTGTCGAGCGGCGAATCTGGAACGCCTTCTCCACATCCTTCTGGTAGATATCCCTCTCCACGGTCTGAAACGCTATGTAATGCAGCACCAGACTCTGCATGTTGGTCAGACCGCTCTCTTCCTCCAAAGCACACATCTGCCGTTTCAGCTGGTGGGACAGACCATTAATCATCCGCCCCACATGGTAAGTAGAATCGTATTCATTCCGACCTTCCATATACATACCCTCTTCAATCTCTTCTTTGCAGAATATTATCAGACGAGACGGAACCCGCCCCGCCTGATAATTAGTTCGGTAGCTAACAATATAATATATAGAATAAAAATTATTGTCAACCCGTTAAAATGCACAAGAAACAGAAAGAAAACTTTTAGTTTTTTGACACACATTCTTTCTTTGTTACAAAAAAGTGTCATCTGCATTTATATTCTGTAGTCATCACAATATTCCATCCCGCCTTGCTAAAAATACCATTTTAACGTTTTGATCTCAAATGGATGGAAAGTGAGAAGAGCCTCGCTGGTATTCACAGCGTCAGTTTCTGCGCCGGTACTTTCCTCCTTCTGGAAATCCCGTTCCAGAAGATTACATGGCGCCATCCTTTTTACCGGGAAATCTGACGAAACCACAACCGACGTCCGGCCGCCCCGGCACTCATGCATCCGGACAATGAGACAGTCTTCGTCCTCTGCTTTTTTGACTGCGTCAATCTGAACGCTGCAGGCGGCAGAAGCCGGATGTCCGGATATTTTCACCAGCCGGCGCTGTTCCGTCATCCTGCCCGCCACGACCTGGGCCGGCAGATTCAGACGGCATGCCTCCTCAATGACGCCGCCCTCAGTTACTGCTCCTTCATGCGGGAACAGAGCATAAATAAAAGTATGCTCTCCCATATCCGCCTCCGTGTCCGGATTCTTCGCGCTTTTCAGCAGGCTCAGCTTCATAGCGTTGTCCTTGATACTATAGCCGTATTTAGAGTCATTGAGCAGACTGACGCCGTATCCTGTCTCCGACAGATCCGCCCATTTATGACCACAGACTTCAAATCGGGCCCAATCCCAGCTGGTATTCCAGTGCGTCGGTCTCTCCACATGACCAAACTGCGTATCATACGCAGCTTTCGTGGCGCGGATATCCGTATAAAAAGCGGTCTTAAGCAGCCGGTGATCTTCCCTCCAGTCTACCCAGGTCTTAAAATCAATCCTCTTTGAATCCCGGTACAAAATCATATCCTGCACCAGACGGGACTTCCTGTACCGATACACAAAGCGCAGCACTATCTTGAAGGCGTTCTCTTCCACCAGCCGCACCGGCTCGCAGATGCTCATGGTCTCCATCTTCTGGGTGTAATAAATATCAATATCCCAGGCGTCAAAATCCATCGGCTTATCCTCATAGACTTCCAGCACATTTCCTTTCTGCCCCTCTCTCAGCACTGAGCGTCCTGCCTTCTTATCATACAATTTTGTCAGCTGACCGTCCGCATTCCAGGCAAGGAAATAAAAAGGAGTTTCCAGGGTATTATCTTTATAAATAAATGAAGGCTGTGAAACACCGGAGTTTTCTTCTCTCTTCTCCGAATCAATTTTCACCGAAGTATCCTCCACAGTAAATGTCACATTCTTGACGGCAAATGGCTCCACATCTACCAGCAGCTCATAGCCTTCCGCTGTTCTGTCCGCTTCCAGCTCATTTCCTTTCCCGTCATAAAAACGCCCGCTCTCCTTCACCGGCACTGTCACCAGCTCTCTGCCTCCAAAGCTGCAGGCAGAATAGATGGAGAAGTTCTGGCTCTGTTGGTTGTCTGTCAGCTGGGCAACCAGATTCTGATTCTGGCCGGCCGGCACATCCGGAGTCTCATTCTGTTCCGTCAGCTGCCCCAATACATTTTCAAGCACCTCTTCCACCCGGCGTTCCGCTTTTCCGTAATTGATTCTGGAATCATCGTACACCTCATGAATGGAGGAACCCGGAATGATATCGTGGAACTGATGAAGCAGCACACACTCCCAGCTCTCATGCAGAGCTTTCTGCGGATAATCACCGCCCAGACACCAGGACAGAGATGCCAGCCATTCAGTCTTAAGCAGCTTATTCTCCAGACGGCGGTTCATTTTCTTATTATATCCCTGCGAAGTGTAGGTTCCCCGGTGATACTCCAGATACAGCTCCCCGTCCCAGGTATGCACATAACGGTCAGTGTTCTCCACATTTTCGTGCATTTTCCGGAAAAATGCTCCGGCAGTGCCGGTCTTCACATTTGGCAGCCCCGGAACCGCATCCATGGCACGGCGCATGGCGAGCATTTCCCGGTTGACACCGCCTCCTCCGTCCCCGTATCCATAAGATATGAGCGTATCCCTGCTGATGTCCTTATTCCGGAACTTCTTCCAGCTTCCAAGAACCGCCCGCGGATTCATGTACCCGTTATACGTGGAGAACCGGTCCGTCATCTCCCGTCCTTCGTCCGGCGTGTTGACAAAATATGTGAGAATCTCCGTGCCGTCGATTCCCCGCCACCAGAACAGATCATTGGGAATCGTGTTAAACTGGTTCCAGCTGATTTTTGTCGTCATAAATGTATCAATCTCGCAGAGCTTCAGAATCTGCGGCAGCGCCCAGCTGTATCCGAACACATCCGGCAGCCACAGATACTCGCATTTCTTCCCGAACTCCCTCTCAAAAAAACGGGTGCCGTGAAGGAACTGCCGCACCAGCGATTCCCCCGACGGGATATTACAGTCGGCCTCCACCCACATGCCGCCGTCCGGCTCCCATTTTCCTTCCTTTACCTTCAGGCGGATTCTCTCATACAACTCCGGGCAGTCCTCTTTGACATACTGATACAACTGAGGCTGCGTCTGCAGAAAAACATAATCATCATATTCTTCCATCAGCCGCAGCACCGTAGCAAACGACCGCTGCGCCTTCTCTCTCGTATGTTTGAGCCGCCAGAGCCAGGCCACGTCAATGTGGGTATGTCCCACCGCGTGAACCGTGATATCCGTGCTCTTCTTCATGCGGGACAATTCATCCACCAGAACCTGATACGCCCGGTCAACGGAGCCATAAAATGAAGATTCCTGTTCCATATTTTCGCAGGCAGCATCCTCATCCCAGTCAATACACAAAAGCGCCCGGTCGAGAGCCGCCGTAAGCCCGGCGTAATTCACATCATCCTCCGGCAGCAGCCGCAGCGTCTCCGTTACCGCCTTTGCCAGATGATACATTTCATCGGTATTGCAGTGAAGATATCCGACGTCCGCCTGGCGGCACTGATGATAGAAAGTGCGGTGCGAACCGCCGCCCTCCAATCCGGTCCAGAGCAGAAAGGCGAGCTTGGCTTTCTCTCCCTCTTTTCCTGTAAAAATAACCTCCTTATGGTTGGTATCCACCCCCTGATACGGATGGCCATCCACATACAGCAGCGACTCAAATCCACTGTTATTTCCATCTCCGGTCTCTCCAAAATCAAAAAGCCCCACGACCCGGCACCCCTCTTTTGCCGTGGGCAGAACCAGATCTTTTTCCAGCCAGAGATACCGGTCCCTCCCCGAAAAGAAGTCATTTATTCCAAATTTCTCTCCTTCGTCTGCAATTCCTTCCGGCGGCGCCCCATAATAATGCTCGTCCTCTCCCAGCCTTCCCGGAACAGCTGCAAAGGGGGCAACGCACATAAGCCCAAAATACCTTCTCCTCCCCAGCTCTTCCACTCTTCTTTCAAACTTTTCCACTGTAAAAAACATTGATATACTCCTCCTGATATATAATAAGTTCCGGCTTATGGCACAACAGGAGTTCCAACGGAACATCCCCTAAAACACAAAAACTCTCCGGATTGCGTAGTTATATCTTACAACAACCTGGAGAGTTACACAATTTTCTTTTTTTGTTCCTGATAGAAAAAATAATCCCTATTTTCTGCCGCTCGCCACTGCCTTTCCAATATCATTGACAGACTCCTGCAGCTTCTCAAAAAACAGACCGGAATGATAACCATCGCACACCGCATGGGCAATGGTCAGATTCACCGGAGCTGTTGTCTTGCCAGCATCGGTTTCATACTTTCCGATGGTGATAATCGGAAAATACGACGGCTCCCCGTTTGGCACCCTGCTGGTATAGCTGGTAAACGCCGTCCACGGCGCGCAGGAAATGCAGTAAAAATTAGGCGGCTGATTCTTTCTCGCCTTGATTCCTTTTACGTCTTTATACTTCTCCATGTCCTCCGTAATGGTCCGGTAAAATGTATCAAAATCTTCACAGTAATCCGACCAGCAGTCGGAAAATGTCTTGTCATCCTCATGAAAGATGGTATAGCTTGGAATCACCCGGTTCCACACGCAGAGACTGCCGTCCCCGTCCAGAAACATCCGCAAGTTCTCAATCTCATTGACTACCTTCGTCACAAAATAAATCATCGACGGATAGAATCTGTACCCGCCTGCGTGGCAGAAATCCAGCAGTTTTGTGATGTCAATGGAAGTCGTGATGCTGTACTCCACTTTTAATCTCTCGGTATAATATTTATAATGTTCCCGGCGCGGCCAGGATTCCATGTCTATTTTTCTGTAAGTATTCATACGTCGTCCCTTCTGTCATGTCAAAGCAAATTTCATCATACAGAGCAAAATCAAGCAATCTACTTCTTTGCATTCTCTTCCAATTCCAATATGTATTTATCAAAATCAGACATAAACAATCTATCCTGAACAACACGGTATTTTTCAAATTCAGTCTCAGCTTTTACCTTGGCAATCTCTGCTGTGATTTTTCCCGCATCTTGTAAGACTTCTCTATCATCTGCCATCAGGAATAAATCCAGTCGTTTCGACCAATCTTCCATCGTCATTGGTATATGGCGCTCTGCACGGTCTTCTGCCAAATCCAGGTAAGCAGATACAATACGCTCTAATGAACGACTCTCTTGCTCTGAAAGATAATTCTTCGCAATACTGACATCGCTTTTTACAATCTTACCTTCCGGTGCTGCTGCCCATGTGGTAAGTCCCATATGTGGTTTCTCTGCATCCGCACGCTCATAAATCAGTTCCGCTGCTGTATGCCCATGTACTGCATAGTACATCTTATTCTGTACTTTTGCGAAGAACTGTTTTGTCGTTTTTGCTGTGCGATCATAGTCAAGCGTTCATCATCCATAACCCATCCTTTGATGGTATAGTCCTTCACGATACCGTTGGCCCATTTACGGAACTGTACAGCTCGTTCATTGTTTACCTTAAAACCAACTGCTATAATCATTTGAAGATTGTAATGCTTAGTATTACGAGTCACCTGACGGGAACCTTCCGTTTGAACTATCCGGAAATTCCGGATAGTTGAATCTTCTTCAAGCTCTGAGTCCGAATAAATCTTTTTGATATGCTCGTTGATTGTTCGAACATCCACATCATACAATGTGGCCATCATCTTCTGTGTCAGCCAAATATTCTCATCCTCAT
The DNA here is from genome assembly GCF_002159465.1 of Eubacterium sp. An3. Taxonomy (NCBI): domain Bacteria; kingdom Bacillati; phylum Bacillota; class Clostridia; order Eubacteriales; family Eubacteriaceae; genus Eubacterium; species Eubacterium sp. An3. The sequence continues at coordinate 4,921 of NZ_NFIR01000022.1, read as the reverse complement.
AACGCATTTCAAAGCTATTTTGTTGGCCGCCAACAGAAGCAACGTAAGTCAAATATTCTGCTGCGCTGGAACGGATGGATATTTCCTCTTTTTTCTTTTTCAAATTAAATGTCCTCCTCCTTTCTTATTTTGCCGCCTAAATCCCTGTGTTAATCTCATTATTTGCAAATACATATCAAATACTTTCATATTTGTATTATACATTATTTAGTAAATCAAGACAATTATCAATCTTCGTTCTATAAGATATCATTCAGGCAATATACATTACACAGTTTTTATAGAGCATAATCAAATCACTATAGTAAAAACCAGAGGATCTTCCGTACAATTTTATATAGTTTCACTCATCCATCACAAATGAACTCTTCTTTCGAATAATTCCCTTCCTGCCAGAATTCTTGCCTGGCAAATCCCGGTATTCATCTCGATGCCGGAATATCCCGTGAGAATATCCCATAAAAATGTAAAAACAGCGCCCTGCTCCAAAGAGCAGGACGCTGCCAATATTGCTTATATTCTATGCACTTCTATCCGCGAACCGCAGTAATTATTTTGCGGCGATTGCTGCCTGTGCTGCTGCAAGACGAGCGATCGGTACACGGAATGGTGAGCAGGATACATAGTCAAGACCGATCTTGTAGCAGAATTCTACGGAAGATGGGTCTCCACCGTGCTCGCCACAGATACCGCAGTGGAGGTCAGCTCTCTGGCCTTTACCTAATTTCACTGCCATATCCATTAACTTACCAACGCCATCCTGGTCGAGTTTAGCGAATGGATCGTTCTCGAAGATCTTAGCGTCGTAGTAAGCATCCAGGAACTTGCCGGCATCGTCACGGGAGAAGCCGAATGTCATCTGTGTTAAGTCGTTTGTACCGAAGCAGAAGAACTCAGCCTCTTTTGCGATCTCGTCGGCAAGTAATGCTGCACGAGGAATCTCGATCATGGTACCAACTTCGTATTTGAGGTTGGAGCCTTTAGCTGCGATCTCAGCGTCTGCTGTCTTAACAACGATCTCTTTCACGTATTTCAGCTCTTTTAATTCGCCTACTAACGGAATCATGATCTCAGGAACGATAGTCCAGTCTGCATGTTTCTCCTGAACAGCCATTGCTGCACGGATAACAGCTTTTGTCTGCATAACAGCGATCTCTGGGTATGTTACTGTCAGACGGCATCCACGATGTCCCATCATTGGGTTGAACTCTTTGAGACCTTCGATGATTGCTTTGATATCTTCAACAGTCTTGCCCTGAGCGTCAGCCAGTTTCTTGATATCTTCTTCTGTCTGAGGAACGAACTCATGCAGAGGCGGATCCAGGAAACGGATTGTTACAGGGTTGCCTTCCATAGCTTCGAATAACTGCTCGAAGTCTCCCTGCTGGTATGGAAGAATCTTCTCAAGAGCTTCTTCTCTTTCTTCTACTGTATCTGCACAGATCATCTCGCGGAATGCGTCGATTCTGTCGCCTTCGAAGAACATATGCTCTGTACGGCAAAGGCCGATACCTTCAGCGCCCAGCTCACGAGCTCTCTTAGCGTCTGCAGGTGTATCTGCGTTGGTACGTACGCCCATGGTTCTGTATTTGTCAGCCCATGCCATGATACGTCCGAACTCACCGGCAATCGTAGCGTCTACTGTAGGGATGATACCGTCGTAGATGTTACCTGTGGAACCATCAAGGGAGATAGGATCTCCTTCGTGGAACTCTTTGCCGTTAAGAGTGAACTTTTTGTTCTCTTCGTCCATAATGATGTCGCCACATCCGGATACACAGCAAGCACCCATACCACGGGCAACTACGGCTGCGTGAGATGTCATACCACCACGAACTGTCAGGATACCCTGTGCACTCTTCATACCTTCGATATCCTCTGGGGATGTCTCAAGACGAACAAGGATAACCTTTTCTCCTCTTGCTGCCCATTCTTTAGCATCTTCTGCTGTGAAGACAATCTTACCGCATGCAGCTCCCGGTGATGCACCAAGGGCTTTTGCCATAGGAGCAGCTTTCTTCAGTGCTTCTGCATCGAACTGAGGATGTAATAATGTGTCAAGGTTACGAGGGTCGATCATTGCAACAGCTTCTTCTTCTGTTCTCATTCCCTCATCTACTAAATCGCAGGCAATCTTTAAAGCAGCCTGTGCTGTTCTCTTACCGTTACGTGTCTGTAACATGTAAAGCTTCTTGTTCTCAACAGTGAACTCCATGTCCTGCATATCTCTGTAGTGATCTTCCAGAGTCTTGCAAACCTGTTTGAACTGTTCGAAAGCTTCCGGGAACTTCTCTTCCATCTGAGCGATCGGCATTGGTGTACGAACACCGGCAACTACGTCCTCGCCCTGTGCGTTTGTTAAGAACTCACCCATAAGCTTCTTCTCGCCTGTAGCAGGGTCACGGGTAAATGCAACACCTGTACCACAGTCATCGCCCATGTTACCAAATGCCATGCTCTGTACGTTAACAGCAGTACCCCAGCTGTATGGGATATCGTTGTCACGACGATATACGTTGGCACGTGGGTTGTCCCAGGAACGGAATACGGCTTTGATAGCGCCCATTAACTGTTCCTTCGGATCTGTCGGGAAATCATCCCCGATCTTCTCTTTATATTCAGCCTTGAACTGGGAAGCCAGCTCTTTTAAGTCATCAGCAGTCAGGTCAACGTCCTGTGTTACGCCTTTTTCTGCTTTCATTTTGTCAATTAATTCTTCGAAGTATTTCTTACCTACTTCCATAACTACGTCAGAATACATCTGGATGAATCTTCTGTAGCAGTCCCAAGCCCAACGTGGGTTGCCGGATTTTGCAGCCAATACTTCAACAACGTCTTCATTTAAACCAAGGTTCAGGATAGTATCCATCATACCTGGCATGGATGCACGAGCACCGGAACGAACGGAAACCAGAAGAGGATTCTCTTTATCACCGAATTTCTTTCCAGTGATCTCTTCCATCTTTGTGATGTACTCCATGATCTGTGCCTGGATCTCATCATTAATCTGTCTTCCATCTTCATAGTACTGTGTACACGCCTCAGTTGTGATAGTGAAACCCTGAGGTACAGGCAGACCAATGTTAGTCATCTCAGCAAGGTTAGCGCCTTTGCCGCCGAGAAGATTTCTCATTGTGGCATCGCCTTCGGTAAACAGGTATACCCATTTTTTTGCCATTGTTGTTCCTCCTTAAAAATTATCTATATTCTGCACACGTAACGCACATGATTCCTCACATGCGCAACTATTATAGCACAAAAAAAATTGATGCGCCATATTTTTCACGAAATATTGTCAAAAATATTTCATCGAAAACGCTGTTTTTTCTTATTCCTCGTAATCTTCCCCGTCAAAGTTTTCATCACCTGACAATCGATTGATATATTTCGGGTGATATTTGGAATAAACGATGATCTGTTCTCGGTAAAGTCCCTTGTATCCGGAGAACAGATAGCTGACAGAAATGACCAGAAGAATGAACACCGCTCCCTCAAACCCGAACAGCTCAAATCCTATTAACATAGAAGTAATCGGGCAGTTTGTGACGCCGCAGAACACCGCCGTCATGCCGAGGGCCGCACATAGAGAAGGAGAGATTCCCATGAGACTGCCGAACAGACAGCCGAAGGTGGCTCCGGTACAGAACGCCGGCACAATCTCGCCGCCCTTAAATCCCGCCGCCAGCGTCAGGGACGTGAACAGCATTTTCAGAAGGAAAGCGTAAGACGGCGTTTCGCCGTGCTCGATAGCCCGCTCGATGAGCTCCGTTCCCGCCCCGTTATAGTCAAAATCACCCACCAGCATTGTTAAAAGAATAACCAGTATGCCGCCGGCAACCACTCTTATGTATGGATTTTTGAAACATTTATCATAAAATGCATTGGCCCCTCGCAGGAAATTACAAAAAATAATGCTGACCACAGCGCAGCAGATTCCCAGCAGAACAAGCTTTCCGAAGCTCTCAAAAGATACGGCGGGAATCCCTGTCACATGATATGCTTCCGGCAGAATCCCCAGGCTGAGGGCAAACTGATTGGCCACCAGGGACGCAAACACGCAGGGCAGCAGCGCCGCGTAATGCATGATTCCCACGCTGATCATTTCCATGGGAAAGATGGCCGCCGCCATGGGCGTCCCGAACACCGCGGAGAAAGCCGCGCTCATTCCGCTCATCATCAGTATTTTCCGGTCTCCCTCATCCAGATGAAACAGCTGCCCCAGCGTATTTCCAAGGCTGCCGCCCATCTGCAGGGCCGCTCCCTCTCTTCCGGCGGAACCGCCGAAGAGATGCGTGATCAGAGTAGCGCCAAAAATCAGCGGCGCCAGATAGACCGGCACATGCTGTTCACTGTGATGCACCGCCGTGATCAGAAGGTTCGTCCCCGAGTCCTTTTTGATGCCGCAGAGCCGGTACAGCCACACAATGAGCAGACCGCCCGCCGGCAGTAAAAACAAAAGAAAAGGAAATACATTTCTTATGCGGGTCACCTCCGCAAGACCCAGCGTGAACAGGCTGCTGAAGCCGCCCGCCACAAGACCCACGATAAAGGCGCGCAGCATCCACAGGATACCGGTCTTTAAGTTAAAAAGTATCATCTTCAGATAGTGAATCTCCACTTCTTTGATCTGCTGCTGTATCTTTTTTAAATTTTCACTGATTTTCTCTCTCATCGTTTTATTCCTGCTTTTCAAAATAATCCACTTATCATTTTACACATATTGGCGCAGCTTTGCAACATCGTTCTGTCTCCACACAACAAAAAAGTATCATACATTTTCCAAAAAATCACTTCTACCCCCCCAGCCTGTCCGAAAACCTCATTTTCAGGCATAAATTTAGCCCCTTTCCTTCTTTTCTGTGACATTGAAAACTGAACAAAATACACAGAATGAAGGAAGGGGCTTATCCCTTTTCCATTA
>NZ_NFIR01000021.1:0-65633 GCF_002159465.1 Eubacterium sp. An3 | reverse complement strand
CTATAAACAGATAAGTAATTCGACAGCCAAAAAGCAGAAGTTCCGACAAGGCAATTATACATATCTGTTTCTTATCAAAGAAGAATTTTTCCCATAGACACAGAAAATTTTACGCCCTCGAAGCGTATGTCGGCGCTCTCAGATATTCCGGCTTTGCGCCAATGAAGTCGCCTACTGCTGTCACCAGCTGCTTGCGGCGTACACCTGTCACATTATAGGCGGCCTTGATGCCTTCCGGTTCATTTCCCTCCGTTGCAAGTCTGCTGGGATCTTTTGCCGGGATTTCACCGTCCTGCGGGTTGTCCTCCGGTGCGGCCTCTGTTTCCGGCTCGGTAGTCTCCACAGCCATAACCTCTGCGCTTTCCTGCGAGGCGGCTTTGGCTGCGGCCTTCGCCGCCCGGCTTACTCTGGTGCGGGCCTCCGGGAATACCTCCGGCAGTACGCCTTCCTCATAGTGGATTTCAAAGGTGATCTTCCCGTCCATGTGTACGTTGAAATGGAAGTCGGTCATTTCCACCTCTTTGAGCATATCCGGCAGCTCAATATTCTTGTATCGTTTTACTTCCTCGCCGTTTACCATAAGGCAAACCGGAACCGCGTCTCTCAGTTTCGCTGTGATTTTTCCTGTTTTCATTATCATTTCCACCTTTCATTTTTCTGCTTGGGCTTGTGCCTCGTGTGAGTCACAGCTTACACACCACGGGTGGAAATGCAAGGCTTTTCAAATAGAAAGTTTAATCATTTTTAGAAATTAAAGCGAATGGACGCCATGCTACCCCGCATGATGGAGACGGCGGGCGTCACCGAGGAACTGAAAGCCCTCGACCCCATGCGCTGGGTGGGCTGATGAACATGATGAAAGCGCAAGCGGAGGAAATTATACAATCCGAGTTGATAATTCAATAATAGGGTGAACGCCAGAGATTGTTCTCTGGCGCTCATTTCTACTTTCGTTGTGAGACTTTTCTATACTCCAATGGCAATAAGCCCGTACTCTTCCGAAATAACTCTGCGAATCTACTCGCGCTTGTATATCCAACGCTTTGTGCGACTTGACCAATAGATAAATCTGTTTTCGCTAAAAGGGTTTCTGCCTGACTCATTCGCCGTTGCTGTATGTATTCTGTAATTGTGCATCCATGATATTCTTTGAAAGCTGTCTGAAGTTTTCTGGCACTCATGCAAGATATACGCGCGATCTGTTCTAAAGGAATATCCTGAATACAGTGATCGTTGAGATACAGTGTTAGGTTTTCTAATTGCTGAACATCCTGAACGGATAGTTTTTTTCGGACTTCTTTTCTTTGCTGTTGTAAGCGGCTCCATTCTACAATAAGTGAGATAGCTTCGGCCACTTTCCCTTCATAAAACAAGCCCGCAGAAATGCCGCTGCCTTTGTATGCCTCTACTTGTTTTAATAGGCGGGACATTTCAGGAAAATCCGCTGTCTGTCCAACGGCTTCAAATGCTTTGAGAGGATTTGCATATTCATCAGGATACTGCTCTTTTAAGTAATCCTCATAATAAGCAGGCATTATTTCAATTCCAACAGTACGGATCGGAATTTTTTTATGTATGAGAACTTTGTATGTGGAATAGCCGCCAATAAAACTTTTCACACTCCCAGCTTCTAACCGGCGATAAGGGGATAATTCCTCACCGGAGATAGAGTCAAACTGCATGATGCTTAAACACTCTGGCCAGTTAAAATCCAGAATAGTGTCTTCGTTGAGATAGAAGTCGTGGATTTTGATGTCGAAAAGGTCCTGTCTGTTATAAATCCAGAATGTTCCTGTCCCAATTTTGTCATTTAGCTGCCAGGTGGTTCCGACCTCACAATAGTCCAGACTATTCGGAGCCGGTGTAAAACCCCGTTCCGCAAATTGTGTTACATAAAAATCTTCAATCTTATTCTTCATAACGCATTTCGCTCCTTTGCCACGATAGCGCAAACTTATATCTTGATAACGCAAACATCCTTCCAAGCTATTGTAAGAAGGATGTGAATAGAGTATCTTTGATTTGTGGTTAGCAGCTCCTAACCTAAATATAACATAAGAAATGGGGAGCGTCAAGGCAACGCTTCTCTGAAAAGGAGGATTTGGATATGTCTGTGCAATCATCGTATCTGAACAAGAAAGGTCTTACAGTCAAGGACCTTGTAACTATTGGTATTTTTACTGCACTATTTTTCGTGTTTGAGCTTATCGGCTCCCTTCCGTTTGCTCCAAACCCTGCGCTTACTTTCTATCAGCCGTTTGGGATTGCCCTGCTCTGCGGACCTGTGTATCTTCTGATGGTAGCAAAAGTACCAAAGCGTGGTGGTATTGTCGTTTTGGGCATTATCAATGGTATTATCTGGTATGTACTCGGAATGCACTGGGCAATGGATTTGGGATATGTCGTCATGGGCATCGTAGCTGAAATCGTCGCAGGTGCTAAAAGTTATCGAAACATCAAGTGGAATATTGCTTCTTTTTCTCTATTCTGCCTTGGGCCTGCCGGTGTATTTTTGGCTTATTTCGCCGATCCTGCTGCGTGGGCTGAAACAATGCTGAACAACGGAACTTCGCAGGAATACATTGACATGATGACTGCTTCTGCACCTGCGGGAATGTTGCCGGTTATCCTTTTGGGAACTATCATACTGGGAATTATCAGCGGCCTTGTAGGAAAGAAATTGCTCAAAAAGCAGTTTGAAAAAGCGGGGATTACCGCATGAGCAATGGGGAAAAACGCAGGGGGCTTTGGATAGACCCCCGCACAAAAATTCTGCTGTTGCTCTTATGTGTCCTGTCGGCAACGATGGCTCCGTCCCTTCTTTATGAAATGCTTGTCGTTGCGCTGGTAGCCTGCTTTGGAACTGCCTGTGGGAAAATACGCTACTCCATTATTGGGATTATTGTCTATGGAGTTTTCTACTTGTTGACACAGGCGGTGTTGCAGATGCCGTCCGGCAATGTACAGGTAATGTTGATTGCTTTCCTGGGGCTGGTTCATAAGGTTTATCCTTGTGGCATTTTGTCCGGCATTATCATTTCAACGACAAAAGTGGGGGAATTTCTCTCTGCCATGAACCGAAGCCATATTTCACAGAAGATTGTAATTCCTGTTGCGGTCATGCTGCGCTATGTACCTACAATTCGGGAGGACTGGCATTTTATCAAAGACGCTATGCGGATGCGGGATGTATCACCTAATCTCAAAAATTTTATATTACATCCGGCTATGACAATCGAGTGTATCTATGTTCCGCTGATGATGGCTGCATCCAAAACAGCAGATGAATTGACGGTCGCATCTGTAACAAGAGGAATTGAAAATCCCACACAAAGGACTTCGTATGTAAGGATTGGCTTTGGCATAGCCGACCTCATAGTTGTCCTTGCCTTCCTTGCCATGTTTCTTGTGGGGCAATTCTACGGGGAGGTGTTTTGAATGATTGAACTGAAAAACATAACTTTCTCATACGAGAGACGGGAGCAAGGCGGTTTGCGGAATATTAACCTGACTGTCAAAAATGGAGAGTGCATCCTGCTGTGCGGGCGAAGCGGCTGCGGAAAAACAACAATCACTCGACTTGTAAACGGACTCATCCCCCGATTTTATGACGGAGAATTAACAGGCCAGGTTGTGATTGATGGCAAAGATATTGCTGACCTGACTATGTATGAAATATCAGAAAAGGTAGGAAGCGTATTCCAAAACCCGCGCACACAATTTTTCAATACTGACAGTGACAGCGAAATTGCGTTTGGCCTTGAAAATCAAGGAATGCCAACGGAGGAATTGCGCCAAAGAGTAGAAACCACAGCGGCGGATTTAGAAATCCAGTCACTGCGTAATCGTTCCCTACATGCATTGTCCGGCGGAGAAAAGCAGAAAGTCGCGTTCGCCTCAGTTTATGCTATGAACCCGGACGTTTACTTGCTGGACGAGCCATCCTCTAATCTGGATATGGATGCCATACAAGATTTACGAAAGCATCTGAAACTTGTCAAGCAACAGGGAAAGACAATTTTAATCGCGGAACATCGACTCTATTATTTGATGGATGTTGCGGATCGCATTGTCTACATGGAGCAGGGGCAAATCGCCGGGATTTATACGCCAGAGCAATTCAGGGCTATTGAAAAAGACGAGCGGAAACGCATGGGACTCCGGGCTGTGGATCTCCATGAAGTACATCCGCAATTCACAAGGCCAGGCGCGACAGAGAACAAAATCCTGAAATTGCAGGATGTGGGCTTGTATTATAAGAAACAGGCCATTGTGGAACATATCAACCTTTCAGCAGGAATTGGAGAAGTCATCGGTGTTGTCGGCCATAACGGTGCAGGAAAGACAACTCTTTCCCGTACTCTGTGCGGACTGCATAAAGAAGCCAGTGGACAATTCCTGTGGAATAAAAAAGCACAAGACAGGAAAGAAAGGTTGCGCCGTTCCTATATGGTCATGCAAGATGTCAACTTTGAATTATTTGCTGATAGTGTAGAAGCGGAATGCTCCTTTGGTATCCGCAATCCAGACAAATCGCTAATTGAAACAACAATGGATAGCCTGGGCTTATTACCCTATCGCACCCATCATCCGAACACACTCAGCGGGGGACAAAAGCAGAGGGTGGCGGTTGCTGTCAGCATGATTTGTGGAAAAGAGCTTTTGGTATTTGATGAACCCACAAGCGGTTTGGATTTCGATAGTATGGAGCAGGTTGCGTTGCTGATCCAAAAGCTTTCTGCTATGGGGAAAGTAATTTTTGTCGTAACCCACGATTATGAATTTGTCTGCCGTACCTGTTCCCGCGTTCTTCATATTGACCACGGAGAGCAGTGCGATGATCTTCCGTTGGTTCCGGATAATGAAGAAAATCTAAAAAAGCTATTTTCTATATAGCCGTTGAATGGATATGAAAGGAGTGAGTTTATGCAGAAGGAGAAAAAGAGCAGTTCAATCAGGCTCTTGCTCCAATGGGCTGGAAAAGAAAAATATTGGATGTATCTGGCGGTCATCCTATCCTTTTTCAGTGGAATTTGTACCATGATCCCTTATTACGGGATTTACAGTCTGATGAGTGCTGTCTATACAGGAACCTGTACCACAGAATTTGTTATTCGGGATGCTGGCATAATCGCTGGCGGTATCGTTATCCGGTTTTTATTGTTTGGTGCATCTGGTGTGGCATCTCACAAAGGGGCCTATCGTGCATTGCTGAAGGTGCGCTGTATGGTGATCGACCACATGGCAAAAGTACCTCTTGGTGCGCTGAATGAACGCAGCACCGGCGAGATTAAAACGGTTCTGAATGAGGACATTGAAAAGCTGGAACTGTTTCTGGCCCACAATGTGCCTGAATTGATCTGTTACCTTATAGGGCCGGTGGTGGTGTTTATTTACCTTCTGACTGTCAATGTGCCTTTGGCATTGGTATCGCTGGTGCCTTTGATATTGGCGCTATTCGTCATGTGCGGGATGTTTATGGGAGCATCCAGCATGATGGGGCGTGCCAACCAATCTGTTGCTAATCTGAACTCCGTAATGGTGGAGTATATCAGCGGTATGAAGCTGATAAAAGCCTATAACATGGGAAGTAAATCTTTTCAGAAATTTTCTGCTGCTGTAAAAGAGGAAAATGATGTTTGGAATGAAATGTCTAAACGGATGGGGCCATTTTACGCTTCTTTTATCGTTGTGATTGAGTGCGGGATGCTGTTGCTGGTGCCGCTGGGCGGTATGTTTTTCCTGAATGGTTCCATTACAGCCAGTGTATTCCTGTTGTTTGCTTTTGTCGGTTCTATGTACCTGACGGAGATCCGTCCTTTGCAGGAAATATCCAGCAATATGGCGCAGGTACTTAAGGCGGTTACAAAAACAGAGGAAATTTTAGAGCTGCCGATTTATGAGGGTGGCAGTGATTTTCCCCAGGCACATGACATTGAACTGCGGAATGTACGGTTTTCTTACGATGGTAAGGTAAATGTTCTGGAACATTGTAATCTAAAAGTCAAAAATGGAGAGCGTATGGCTCTGGTAGGTCGCTCTGGCGCAGGAAAAAGCACTGTGATTGAATTGATTTCCCGTTTTTACGATGTGCAGGAAGGCGAGGTACTGATAGGCGGTAAGAATGTCAAGGAGATCAACTACGAAACACTTTTGCAGAATATAGCGATTGTATTCCAAAAGACCTTTCTTACCCGTGACAGCGTGTTTGAAAATATCCGTATGGGCAGCAATGCCACTCTGGAAGAAGTGCGGGCTGCCGCAAAAGAAGCTCAGATTGATGATTTTATCATGTCTTTACCAGACGGTTACGATACGAAGGTGGGGAGTTTCGGTTCCCGCTTCTCCGGCGGCGAAAAGCAGCGGATTGCAATAGCGCGTGCTATCTTGAAAAATGCACCTATTCTGATTTTAGACGAGGCTACAAGTGCTGCAGACCCCGAAAATCAGGTGGAGATTGATAAGGCTATTGAAAACCTGTGCAAAGGCAAGACGGTAATCGTTGTTGCTCACCGTTTGGGGGCCTTGAAAATGTGCAATCGGGTAGCCGTTGTCGAAAATCACACGATTACAAGTGTAGGAACACATGATGAAGTCCGGCAGGATAATGCTTATTACAATCAGGCATGGACAGACTATGAAACGGCCCGCAATATTACTTATCAGTTGGAAGGAGGTGCAGATCATGCGTGAAAAGCCATTAAAGAAAAATAGCCGGTTTTATCTTGGTATGGTTCTAAATGTTGTGGAAGGTATGCTGTCCGGTTTTAACTTTCTGCTCCTTTATGAAGCAATGAAAATACTGTGGAATGGTACAATCAACTCGCCCTCTCTGCTCCGGCTTTCTCTGTTTTTAGGCGGCATTTTCATTCTGCGTATTGTGATTTACAGCGTTGGTTATACACAAAGTCAGATCGGTGGTGCAGCGGTCAGCAACCGTACCCGGCTATTCCTGGGAGATAAAATAAAGCGCATACCTCTGTCCAGATTTACGCAAGGCCAGACTGGACAATACATCAACATCGTTACCAGCGATGTCAACAACTATGAAAAAATCCTCACCCATACGGTCGGGGACATTGTTAAGCACATCACCTTTTGTACCATGATGATTATTTTTGTGGGCTGTATCTGGCTGCCGGGAGGCATCATCCTTGCCTGCGTCGAATTGGTTTTAATTCCGTTCCTTTGGCTCTCTTTTCGGGTTGTCCGCAAGTATGGTACAGAGAAAAATGCCGTCAGCGCCGAAACGGTCAGCAGTATTGTGGAATATGCCACGGGCATTCAGACCTTTCGAGCCTATGGTATTGGCGGAACAAAAAATGAGACGGTAACATCTACTCTAAAACATTTCAGTGATGTGAGCTACAACTATGAGAAACATGGTATTCCGACAAATGCAATACAATGTATCTTTCTGTGGATCGGACTACCTGTAATGATATGGGCGGCTTCTATCCCTATGCTGTCCGGAAAACTGGACCCGATTTCCTATTTGTTGATTTGTATGCTGCCCATGCTGCTTGCAAAACTTTCGGACTCCATCTCCCGTGGCCTGATGAGTTACAAAAACTTGAAAATCTCCAAAGAAAAAGTTGTAGACATTATTGAAGAACCAGAGGAAACCGGCAGTATGGAGCCGCTTCATACTGCCACACATGAAATCACCTTCGACAATGTGGACTTCTCGTATGTACCTGGAGAGCCGGTGCTGAAACACGCCACCTTTACGGTGCCAGACCAGAAGCTCACGGCCATTGTCGGGGACTCCGGTTCCGGTAAATCCACCATTCTGAACCTGATTGCAAAATACTACGAGACGAATGGGGGAACTATTTTCATCGGAGGCAAACCAATCAACCATGTGGCTGCCGAGCGCGTGCTGGAACAAATCTCTATGGTAGACCAGGATGTATTTCTCTTTGATGATACCATTCGTGAGAACATCCGGCACGCCCGCCCCAACGCCACGGACGAGGAAATCGAGGCTGCCTGCCGGGAGGCTAATTGTGACGGCTTCATCCGCAAGATGGAAAAGGGATACGATACGCCGACCGGCGAAAACGGAAACCTTCTCTCTGGCGGTGAGCGCCAGAGAATTTCAATCGCCCGCGCTATTCTGAAAAATAGCCCGATCCTGCTTTTGGATGAGGCAACAGCATCCCTTGACATCGAGAACGAGCTGGCAGTTAAGCAGGCCATAGACAATCTTCTGAAAGAGAAAAAGACTGTGGTAATGATTGCTCATACCCTTTCCATCGTCAAAAATGCAGATCAAATCCTTGTGGTATCTGACGGAAAGATTGCTGAAGCCGGTACTCACGATGAATTGCTGGCTAAAGGCGGAAAGTATGCGGCCATGTGGAACGCCGAACAAAAATTATCTGCATAAGGGAGGTCGTAATGAAACTTCACGAATCTGGAGAAGATTATCTGGAGGCTATCTTTGTCCTGCAGCAGAAAAAAGGAATGGTTCGCTCTGTTGATGTGTCGCAGCATCTGGGTGTGAAAAAGCCCAGTGTATGCCACGCGGTTTCTATTTTGGAGCGAGGCGGCCTCCTGGTTAAAGATGAGGACCATTTCCTTCACTTAACTGAAAAAGGCCGGGAGACGGCTGAGGCAATCTATGAAAGGCACTGCTATTTTAAAAACTGGCTGATTGAGGCAGGTGTGGAGGATGCCACAGCGGAACAGGAAGCCTGCAGGATTGAGCATGACATCAGTGAGCAGAGCTTCCAGAAATTGAAGAGATGGAAGGAGCTGGGACATTCTGAAGAAACAAATGGTGATTGAATTTCCAGAGGAGCGGCTGCCGGAGATCTGCAGCTTCAAGAGAAAACTCCAGACTTTGGAAGGTGTAAAAATCTACATGGAGCCGCAGCAGATCCGATATCCGGGATTTTTTCTGGATACGCTCCAACGTAAGGTTATGGTGGAGGAAAAAGAGGTGCCTCTGACTGCCAGGGAATTTGACATCCTTGCAGTCATGGCCCGGCATCCGGGACGTGTGTATACCTATGCTCAGATCTGTCGCATGATCTATGGAGAAACGGATGTCGGGGAAGAAATGTACAGTAGTGCCTACTGTCTGATCAGCAGCCTGCGGAAGAAGCTGGAGAAGGAACCACGGCACCCCCGGTATCTTGATACCGTATATGGTGTCGGGTATCGGTTTGAGATTGCATAATATAATAATCGTTATAGCCATCAAGGGGCGCTGTTTTTTACACAGCGTCCCTTGAGTTCTTCATAAGATATTTACTACAGTTTCTATTATGAGAATGGTATGGTCGAGCCATGATAACCATCCACATGAAGCGGGAGGACTGTAGCTCCGGCTTCTATTTTTTTGATCTGCACGTCATGAGATAATCCCAGGACAGCGCAGCCACACGAAACCTTTTCAATGACTGACTGGCCCGATGCCAGGTCAACGATTGCATGGCCGTTCATTGTTCCAATCCGTGTATTTCCATTCAAGCTCAGAATACGGGAGTTGTCCTGCATGGTATGGATCTGGCTATCCCTATATACATGACGAATAAGTGAAATATCTTTCATCTTATGGACAACTGCATTCTCGCACAAATTAGAGATCATAGCATGGTCATCCAGGCATTGGATCTGAGCGTTTCCCTGCACATTCTTAATGAAAGAGTTCCCTGTGATGATCTCTGCCTGAGCATGATCCTCTATGGTATCTATGACAGAATCAAAACAGTAGATTTCTGCATCTCCACATACGCTTTCCACCTCACAGTGATATAAGATATGTTTACCGTTGCTGATCAGCTTGATTGTCTCATTTGCCCGCAGGTATTTCTTCTGCCAATCTTTCAGTGCGGCGATTAACCGTTGCTGGATAGGTTTGTTCTTCCATAAAGGTCTGTCCAGCCAGGAATCGGGGGTGAACATAGAAAAGTTCATTTCCTCCTGCTTCGGGCTGATCCACCATTTCCAACAATATGGATGCAATCTAAAAATAATGGGATAGGTGCCGTCCTTAATATATCCGGCATCGGCTGAAGATGCCAGAATATCCTGTACCCCTTTATCCCCTCTTGCTGTTGCGTAACCTTCATTTTCAAATAATACAATACTAAATCCATTCTTTTCTCCTTTTTTGTGGGTGTTCCTCCGGAAATTTAATTCAATCCTCCTCTCCTGCTTTCAGGCATAAAAAAAGAGAATGATGCCGGATGCTCATTCTCAAACTTCGTACAGAGATCTCTGCAAAATAAAAAGCCAGAAGGTACTGCCCTGGTGGCAGAATATCCCTCTGACTGATTACAAACCTAAACAGCATATCCTTTTCCGGATAAACACAATTAATGATTACAGATTTAGTATACAACTATATGTGGAATAAAGCAATGAAAAATATCAATATATAGTATTTGCGGTTTCGGTGTAAGTTTACATTCCTCTATTTGCAAAAACCAGAGGTCATTGTATAATGAAAAAGGTGACAAATACGAAGTGATGGAGCAGATGGATTATGAAGAAACTGATTGTTTATGGTACTCAGTATGGTACGACAAAACGATACGCAGAGAAATTTTCCGAAATCATGGATCTTCCATGTATAAGCTATGAAGAGGTAAAAGCACTGTCAGGCTATGATGTAGTCATACATTTTGGCGGCTTGTATGCAGGCGGTGTCAAAGGCTTGAAGGCAACCATCAAGGCATTGCCGGAAAATACGAGGCTGATCATCGTTACCGTGGGATTAGCCGATGTAAGCGATGAGGAAAATATAAATAATATAAGACGATCCATACGCAGACAAGTGCCTGCCCGGGTAATGGATAATACAATGATGTTCCATTTACGGGGCGGCATCGATTACAAGAAATTAAATTTCAAGCATAAAACTATGATGACGCTTTTATATAATAAGGCGAGAAAACTTCCGGAAGAAAAGAAAAACGCTGAAGACAGGGCGATGATAGAAACCTTTAATTCAACAGTAGACTTTGTTGATTACCATGCTCTGGATCAAATTGTAGAGGCGATAAAGTAAGGCAATCCTGAAACGAGATATTTTCAATGGCTTTTGATGGAGAAATGGAATCGTAACGAGAGTAGCGCACGGCGTATAAATATATAATCAGGTCACAGAGGTAGAATGGTAAAATTACTGTTCTACTTTTTCTTTTTCTATTGACAACTGTTTTTGTGTGTTTTATACTGTACTTGTAATAACATAACACCAAAGAACGGAATGGTGGTGGGAATTTGGAGATAGTCGTAAGCAATAAGGCAAGCCGGCCTTTATACGAGCAGATAGCGTCACAAATTAAAGCTGCGATCATGAGCGGTGAGTTAAAAGCTGGCGAAGCAATTCCGTCTGTAAGGTCATTAGCAAAATCATTGCATATTAGTATTTTAACGGTTCAAAAGGCATATACCACATTGCAGGAAGATGGCTTTATTGAAACAACCGCAGGAAAGGGATGTTTTGTTTCTGTCCAAAATCAAGATTTCTATCTGGAAGAGCAGCAGAAAAAAATAGAGGAACATTTCAGCGAAGCAATCGAGATTGCCCGCACAAGCGGTATATCGCTTAATAAATTGGTTGATCTGCTGACACTACTGTATGAGGAGGAGTGACAATGAATAATGCGTTGACGATTTCAGGGCTTACCAAAACGTATAAGGACTTTGTTTTAGATCGTGTTTCTTTCGATGTTCCGGAGGGTTCCATCGTAGGGCTGATCGGAGAAAATGGTGCAGGCAAAAGCACGACAATTAACGCTGTTATGGGGCTTATTAAGAAAGACGCAGGTCAGATTTCCATCATGGGAAAGGAAGAACTGGATAACGATACCAAAGAACAGATCGGCGTTGTTTTTGACGGCAGCAATTACCCGGAAATTCTATCCCCCAAACGGCTCAACCGGGTTATGAAGAATATCTATCATTCCTGGGATGAACACACCTATAGGTCTCTTTTGAAACAATTTTCATTACCCGCCGATAAACAAATCAGTCAATTTTCAAAAGGAATGAAAATGAAGCTGGCAATCACCGTCGCATTGTCTCACAATTCAAAACTGCTGATTTTAGATGAAGCGACCAGTGGCCTTGATCCTGTGATCCGGGATGATATTCTGGATATGCTGTTAGATTTCGTCCAGGATGAGGAACATTCTATACTGGTTTCTTCCCATATTACCAGTGATTTAGAAAAAATAGCTGACTATATCGTGTTTATCCATGAGGGGAAAGTGGTCTTCTTCAAACCGAAAGACGAATTGACTGAGCAATATGGCATAATCAAATGTGGAGCTGCCCAGTTTGATGCCTTAGATAAAAGCGATATCATTGTATATCGGAAAATGGACTACGAGTGGCAGATTTTGGTTTCAGACAGGGAGAAAATGCAGAAGAAATATCCAAAAGCAATGGTTGTTCCGGCAACGATTGACGAAATTATGCTTCTCTATGTAAAGGGGGAAAGATGATGAAAGGACTTATATTGAAAGATCTGTATATTGCCAAAAGCAATATCCTTGTAACAATCGTATGTTTAATTGTTTTAGGGTTTGGGCTTTCATTTTTACTGGAACCCAGCGCACTTTTAGTTTTGGCTCCCCCGTGTGCCACAACTGCAGTTTTCATCAGTATCACAAGTGACGAAAACTCGAAATGGAGCAAGAATGTAATTACCATGCCGGTATCAAGGAGCCAGATTATCGGAGAAAAATTCATTCTCTATATTATTCTTTCCGTGTTGGGAATTATTGCAACACTCATTCCCTGTGGCGTACTTGCAATCATTGACGGCGGAATATCATTAACTTCTTTGTGTCTCTACGGCTCCATAGGGATAAGCGCCTCTTTACTGGCTGGCAGTATCAGCCTTCCGTGCGCATATTTTTTTGACCCTGACAAATCACAAATTGTCTTTATAATGTCGTTTCTGGCTGCAACGGGAATTATTACTGCGCTAGTATTACTTGTCAATTTGATTATTCCCGTAAAAGATAGTATCCTTATGTCATTTAATATCGTACTTATTATAGCAGTGATTATCTTTTTCATTTCACACAAAATTGCTGTAATGGCTTATCAAAAGAAAGATATTACCTGACAGTTGAGCAAGCAGGAAGAGCTGCCTTGTGAGTAATAGAACCATTTTAACAACCATATAAGAAAAACCAAAGCTGCCGCTGCAGGAACACCCATTCCCACAACGGCAGTTTTCATTTCCTCGATCTGCACCGGTGGCAGTGTTGATTGGAACAGCATATACATGATAAAATAATGTAGGCATGAACCAACTCATGCCATGAGAATGTGAAGGCTCCCATCCGTTGAGATGGGAGTTCTTTACAATACATATAATGCACTTCGATTGCATCCAATTCTTTGACATTATCAGTCGGCAATCTCTCCCCTTTACATTCTATATCATGATAATAAAGCGAGGCTTGACTAAAAATTTTTATTCAGTTACCCTTAGATAAGAGTTACCGGTAGCTCTTTATCTAATCAATAAGGAGCGTGTAAAAATGTATCATGCACATTTTAGGGGAACACACTATGAAGCTGGTTTTCGGTGGGGTTCCTTACTGTTGAAACACCAAAATATAATTTTGGAAAATATTCCATTTGAAATTTCACAGGAACGAATCGACTATGCTTCATCCTGTCTTCCCATCTATGAGAAATTTTACCATGAAATCATAGAAGAAATTCAGGGACTTGCAGACGGACAGCATTGTGATGTTCGTATCTTGCAGGCAGTATTATTTAGTATGTACTCTATGCCGCCGACCTGTAACTGCTCTTGCTTTGCGTTCACGACCGGGCAGGAAATTCTCCTGGGACGGAATAGTGACTTTCTAACAGAAATCGAAAAGTTGAATATGAATGTAATATATAGGCTGACTGATGGGGCATATTCTTTTACCGGGAATACAACCGCTTTTGTAGAGGTTGAAGATGGTGTTAATGAATATGGTCTGGCTGCTGGACTGACTTCAGTTTACCCTATTCAGCACAAGCCAGGATTTAATGCGGGCCTGCTTCTCAGATATCTATTAGAAAAATGCAAAAATGTATCGGAAGCCATCTCTTGCTTACATCAATTACCAATCGCTTCCGCCCAGACATTGACTTTGGCGGATATATCGGGAAAGATAGCACTTGTTGAATGTACTCCGGATCGTGTAGAAGTTACAACATCATTAAGTAATACGCATCCTTTTGTCTGTGATACAAATGCTTTTCATCTTACAAATATGATGCAATATAACAGAGCTGGTATTGATGATTGGTTTGCAGAGACAAGGTTTCAAACTATGATGTCTGCCTTCCAAAATACTAAAAAATTTGATCTGGTATTTGCGAGGAAACTGTTATCCGGCAATTATGGTTTTCTCTGTCAATATGACAGGAGTACCGGCAAAGATACCGTATGGTCTGTTATTTATGATCTGAAACAGCATAAGATCTATCGGAGTGAGGGAAATCCCGGACGCCGCAACTTCAAAGAAGATACCCGTTTTTGTTTTTGATTTGCCGGACGCCGGGAGAAAGGAGGGAAACTACACTTCCCCTGCGCTGGATGCCGCCAGCTACTCTCTTTGTAGATTTTCCGCCCGGAAACACCTTGCACTGCAAGCTGTTCCCGTCCAGCATGTTTCCAGAAAATCTATTTTCTTTTGAAAATTAGTGCAGTATAATGTAGTCAGCGACAAAACGTAATTTATGATAATTAAAAGAGGACTAAGTTTATGAGAACCCTTTTTTTAACTTCAAGTGGCTTAAACGAAAAGACTATGGCATTATTTTGGAAATGCATCGGAAAAGAACCGATTAACACAAAAGCAATTTTGGTTCCATCCGCTGCAGTTGGAAATGATGGTGCGCGAGAAGGAATCATTGTATGTATGGAGCGCCTTATGAATATGGGAATACCTATGAATAATATTCTTATATATAATCTTGCGTTTTTACTTTCCGATGGATATAAAAGAACATATTCAAGTTATATCAGTGACATACCTGTACCATTTCGCTTAATGAGTGTTCAAGAACTCACTCAATATGACATGATTGTTTTTTGTGGAGGAAATGCCCATACGCTTCTCATCGAAATAAACAGAACAGGATTTTTGAAGCCCCTAAAGCAAGCAATAGAGAATGGATTGGTGTATCTGGGAATCAGCGCAGGTAGTATGATTGCTGCTGGAAATTTTTCCGATGGATTAGGATATTTAGCAAATCCGTTGATACCACACGCTGAAAAAGAAAGCCCTTGTGGAGAAGTATCGAAGAACGATTTGATTGAATTGGCTGACGGTCAAACTGTATTGATTAAAGGAAATCGGCAGGAAATTATTTAATAAATTGAATGCTGTTGTTTTTTCGTCTTTGGGCCACCTGACCCGAACTTTCAAAACTGAATACCAGCCGCCCACCGGCGGCACCACCGAGCAGGAAATCATTGAACGGTTTCCTGCTTTTTCTATTCTGAACTTCTCTTCCTGCTGTTGCTCTTTGTGGGCCTCCTACGTATGAAATAAGTATCAGAGCTGCATGAAGTCCTGCGGAAAATAAATTTATGAAAATATCAAAATTTGTCCACCCCGTTAAAAAGCAGCCCTATTGTTCTTATGAAATGAAAAATACAGGAGGAAATCATTATGACAAAGAAAAAAGGTACATTACAGTATGATCGGGAATCTGACAGGTTCGACATCCATTTTGACGATGGGAAATATTATGGAGGACTGCACTGCGGAGAGTGCCTGGACGTTAGGCTGAATGAGGTCTGGGTGCCGACACGGATTGAAATGTCTGAGGACTGGTATCTGGTAGGACTGCCGGAGTTGCGGCTGGAAGGTCTGACAGTTCAGATCGGATGTTACAGCTAAAAAGTAAGCGGGGTGGATGAAGATGAAAAAGGAATGGGTGAAACCGGAGATCCGGTTTACGACAGATCCGGATATTATCCTGGGATGTCTCTATGAGGTGTATGGACAGGAACAGAAGTCTGTATTGGCTGGGAAGAATATCCGGCATACGATGATCTTCCCTTTTCTCCGGATGCTGGCAAATAACACACAGGGAGATGTCAGGGATCTGGAGGCTCTGCATCAGCGGCTCTGGAAGATCTATGAAAAAGAACCGGAAAAGCAGGTGTTTGTACAGCAGGGAGAGAAAATCCTGGAAGCTGTCAGGAAAGGAGAAGACGGAGGATGATTTCCTATGAAAAAGCAAAAATGGGGAAGCAGCTGATGAAACAATTCATTGCGGAAGGGGAACTGGAAAAAGCAGCGTTTATCGGGCTGATGTACCAGATGCCGATTCGGACAGGGGATGCGGTAACGCTGCAGAAAAGTGACCTTGACGGGAGGATCGTTCTGAAGGCATCCAGCAAATACGGAAAACTCTATACGAACCGGCCGGGCAATCCTTATCGGATCACAAGACAGCTGCAGAGCCTTCTGAACTCCATTAACGGTGACTCTGATATGATCTTCACACGGAGACGGGAGTATTATATGCGTTTCTTCCACAGATATCGTGAGAGCTTCCATCTTCATGACTTCCGGAGGGAACGTTTGATGAACGAAGAACTGCTTGAGTGCCAGAGACGGAAGAAACAGTCCAAACCAGCCCAGCGCTTCACCGTTGAGGTAAAAGACGGGAAGCGGATTTTCAAAAGGGCGAGCAGCCCCCTGTAATCATCCAGATCGGACAGCGGAAAAAATCTGCTGTCCTTTTTGCGTTTTTATGCCGTGAAACGTATGGATGATATATAGGAAGTGTGTCAGAACCGTGCCATTTTCTGAACGCAACATAATAGCAATTATGTTGTGTTGGAGGCATGAAAGACAGAAGAAATCCTATCTGGACGCAACATAATTACGCAAATCTCACGGAGAAGTGAGCGCAACATAATCGCAGAGAGGAAGGAAAACCGTGGCATTACTGGATGATTATAAAAAGTTCCTGAGAGGACAGGGCAAGTCAGAGAATACCATTAAGACCTATAGCGGTCATGTAAATGAATATTACCGGTGGTATATGGATACCTTCGGGGAGGCGCCGACGCTGCTTTACCATACCAACATTTTGGATTTTCGGTCATACCTGCAGAACATTAAGAAACTGAAGTTTAAAAGCATTGATACGAAACTGTCCTCTCTGACCAGCTTTAATGAGTTCCTGGTGCAGATTGGAGTTCAGAAAGATCTGGTCATCACGGCAGAGGACCGGCTGAAATTCCAGCAGGAAATTGCAAGCCCGGCGGAAATAGAAAAGAAAGATGTGGAGGCGTTTCTCCAGAAGGTACTTGTGGATACTGGAAAGAGAAACTATGCGATTGCGGTGATCCTTGCATATGCCGGCCTGCGTGTCAGCGAGTGTATCAGTATTGGCCTGACAGATATTGATTTTCAGGCAAGGGAACTGCTGGTGACTGGAAAAGGCAATAAGCAGCGGATCGTGTTCATTAATGACAAGATCATCCATGCAGTCCGGGAGTATCTGAAGGTAAGAAACTCTCAGTCTGAGTACCTGTTTGTCAGCAGGAATGGCGGAAAGCTCCACCGCAGCAGTGTGAGCCGTTTTTTCAATCAGTGTTCGGACCGGATTACACCGCACTCGCTCCGGCATTACTTCTGCTCTCATGCCCTGGAGATGGGATATACAATTGCGGAAGTCGCAAATCAGGCTGGCCATGCCAGCGAGCGGACAACGTTGATCTATACCAATACAAGCCGGGAGCAGATGAAGGAGAAATCAAACCTGTTGTAAGTAACTATAAGAATATAATTGTCTTTGCATAGACAGACAATAAGTTGATTATAATAAAAGTGTGAGGTATAATAATGACAAAACTAACGAAGGACGTGGAATGTATGGAGATGATAAGACGAAATTTGTATCTGGATAAGATACGTCCATTCATTGACCAGGATCTGATCAAGGTATTGATCGGCCTTAGAAGAAGTGGAAAGACGATCCTGCTTTCGCAGATCCGGGATCTTCTTTTAGAGCGTGGAGTGCCAAAGGAAAATATCATAGAGATCAATTTCGAGTCCCGGCGTTTTAAAAAGCTGGAGGATGCAGATAATTTCTATCAGTACGTCACGGAACGGGCAGAGCAGGCGGATGGAAAAGTATATCTCTTTTTTGACGAAATTCAGCATGTGAAAGAGTGGCACTCAGTCATCCCTTCCTTCCGGATTGATTTTGACTGCGATATCTATGTGACAGGCTCCAACAGCAAATTGCTGTCCGGTGAACTGGCAACAAATATGGCAGGCCGATATGTTTCTTTTCATGTGTATCCTTTTGTGTTGTCCGAGATACAGGAATTTTATGAGGTCAATGGACTCCCATACACCAGGGAACAGCTTTTTACGAATTACCTGAAATATGGCGGTCTGCCGATGCGCCTGGTGCTGCCGGATGAACATTCCGTCCGCACATATCTGGAGGATGTCTATGATTCTGTCGTGATGAAAGATATTCTCTCCAGATATGCCATTCGCAATGAGAGTCTTTTGCGAAAGCTGCTGGAATTTCTGCTGGACAATATCGGAAATCCGTTCTCTGCACGCTCAATCAGCCGTTCCCTGATATCAGCCGGCCAATCAACCACAGTGGACACGGTGCTGAATTATATTGATAAGCTGCAGGCAGGTATGATCCTTTCAAAAGCGGAAAGATATGATATAAAAGGGAAAAACATCCTGGCTTCAACAGAAAAGTATTATGCTGGTGACATCGGGCTTCGTAATGTGAGCAAAGCCAGTGAGCAGATCGACACAAGTAAACTGTTGGAGAATGTGGTATA
Organism: Eubacterium sp. An3; assembly: GCF_002159465.1. Taxonomy (NCBI): domain Bacteria; kingdom Bacillati; phylum Bacillota; class Clostridia; order Eubacteriales; family Eubacteriaceae; genus Eubacterium; species Eubacterium sp. An3. Next base: position 46,813 of record NZ_NFIR01000021.1, on the reverse strand, counting down.
TCTGGAAATGTTGAGCCGGGGATATGAGGTGAAAGTAGGAAAACTGGATACTCAGGAAATTGACTTCGTATGTTACAAAGGGCAGAAGAAACTCTATATCCAGGTGGCCTATGTATTGTCAGAGGACTGCATTGCAAGAGAATTTGGCAATCTGGAGAAGATCGATGACAATTATCCGAAATATGTGATCAGCAGCGACATCGTAGATATGAGCAGGAATGGAATTGTCCATTATAATATTATCGACTTTCTGCTAGATGGGAAGGATATATAACTCAGTGATAATAAAGAGCCGTCCAAATGGGCGGCTCCAATTAATATCCCGTTTGTTTATACATATAATTAATCTTTGACTATTTTGTTTCATTATTTCAGAGGTATAGTCAAATAAAATGTGGCCCCGCCACCAGCCGTATCTTCAAATCCTATTTTGCCTCCAAGTATTCTTGAGAGTTCTTTCGCAATACTTAATCCCAGGCCAAAATGAGATTTATCTGTTCGTGATTTATCTGCACAGTAAAAACGGTTAAATATAAAAGGTTTGTCTTCTTCAGCCACTCCGCACCCATGATCAACAACATAAAAGGTCAATTCTTTAGAAGTCTGTTTTGTTCGTATCTCAATGGTGCTGTTTTCTGGTGAATAGTAGACTGCATTATCAAGATAGATACTTAAGATCTGGAACAGTCGTTCCCGGTCTGTATAGAGTACAGGGTAGCTTTCTTCACTAATATCAAGTTTTAAGAAGATGGATTTACGGATACATACTGGCTCAAACGCTTCATACAGTGTAATCAATAGTGTATCAATATTTACATCATTCTTCTGGATGGTCCATTTATCAGCATCAGAAGACGCAAGGAGAAGCATATCTCTTACGAGCTTAGACATTCTGCTACATTCTGAGTCAATCGTTTTCAAGCAGGTTTGTGCCTGGGGGTCTTGTATTTCTGTATTATGGACTGCTTCAACATTTGCCATGATAACAGCCAGCGGTGATTTTAATTCGTGTGAAGCAGCGGCAACAAAATTTTTCTGGCTCTGCAGGATCTGCTCAGTTGGCTCAAAGGCTTTTCGCAGGAGAAACCTGCTGATAAAGAGGATGCTGATCAGGGAAACGATCCAAATAGATAAATACTTTGGCGCTTCCCGTAACAGCAGGTCTACAATAGATGTCCGCTCATAGAATAAAGCTAATGTATAAACTGTTCCCGCTTTCGTGCTGACTGTAGCCGGGATAGCATAATAGTGGTCATGATCTGCTCCATCCATTTCTATAAATCCGCCCTGTTCCGTTACCGTCTGAAATTTCTGACTGTCCGCTGCGCTTTCCGTGGAAATGCTGTTACTTATTTTTTGGAAGAGATTGGCAAAGTCAGTACCGGTATCAGGAATACTTTGATATAGCACCTTTCCTTCAGAATCTTCTAAAATGCTGTAAACATTTGTCCCACTTTCATAGTTTGAGAGAACCGCTTGCGGGTTAGAAGTATCATCCTCCAACTGATAGATGATCAGGGAAGTCATACGTTGAATATAGGATATATCAGCAAGCTGTTGTGACTGATACATATTCCAGAGGGAAAAACACAGGATCAAAGTAATGATGACCATTAGGATTCCTGCTAAAAACAGATGTAGTCGGTTGGATAATTGTTTAAGCATGAGTGTTCTCCAATCTGTAGCCTGTAGCATATACTGTTTTAATGATACAGGAGCTTTTAAGCTCTTTCAGCCTTTTTCTTAGAAAGGAAATATAATTATCAATATTTCCTGGAGTAATATCCGAGTCAGTTCCCCAGACCTTTAAAACAAGCTGTTCTTTTGTAAAAAGGGTTTCCGGCTGTTTCATAAATGTATACAGAAGCTCCGCCTCTTTTCCTGTCAGGTCTAATTTTTGCTCATGGCAGGTCAATTCCCTTATTTCTCTGTCAAACTGCAGATCCCCGTAAGTTAATATTACATCGTCATGGATCTCTTTGGAGCGCCTGGTTAATGCCCTTATCCGGGCAAGTAACTCCCGGATATGAAACGGCTTAACCAGATAATCGTCCGCTCCGCCGTCCAGACCATCGATCCGGTCATCGAGGGCAGACATACCGGTAATAATAATAACCGGAATCTGTATGTCCTTTCTTCGCATCGCCTTGATTATTGTCAGTCCATCTATAATGGGGAGCATCCGGTCAACAAGGGCAAGGTCATAGCCATAATCTTTATTGAGTGCGTAAAGCATGGCTGTTTCCCCGTCATTACAGCAGTCTACGGTATGCCCGCTTTTGGATAATTCTTTCTGTATCAGATCGCATAGATCCAGGTCATCCTCCAGAAGCAATATTTTCATAATCCATTCATCCTTTTTTAGTTCATATCATCAGTATAACAAGTATAGCAAAGAAATCCTCTAAAAGTTCTCTAAAAACTGAGGTCGATTTCTTTATTTCTTAGATGAGTTTTACAGAAGTTTTTTTGTATGATAGGCCCATAAAACAGAAAGGAGCTATGTCAAATGAAACATATGAAATTAGTAATGGTAACTGGAGTCTTGATTTTTGCACTCTCACTGGCAGGCTGTGGAAATTCCAAAGGGGAACAGGCCGCAGATAGTGGGACATCTGTGAACAGTCAGAGTGAGAATCAAGCTGGTGACACAGGAGCATCGGACGATGGCGGCGAAAACTCAACAAATCTGGACAATTTGGTAGAGACAGCTAGTTTAAGAGGCAGCGTAGCTGATTTTCAGGATGGAAGTTTTCAGGTCGTTCCCGATCAGGATGATGGGCAGATAGCAAAATCAGCGGCAGAGGGAATGGAAAGCGGCATGGAAAGCACTACGGTTTCTTATGGAGAAGATTGTACCTTCCAGATTGCCAACATCAACAGTTCCACCGGCGCAGTGGAATTAGAAGCGGCTACGGCTTCCGATGTAAAAAAATCTACGTCTGTTTATGTTTATGGAGAAACACAGGATGATGGGGAAATCCATGCTACAAAAGTGCTGATTACCCGGTTTAATTAACAGGAGGGATAGATCGATGCCTTTTTATAAGAGAGGCTTCCTTTATCTGATGCGGAAACGCGGAAAGTCGGTGCTGCTGCTGTTGATTTTCCTTTTTGTCAACAGCATGATCCTCAGTACAAACATGATTTTACACGCAACAGAAAGCACAGAGGCTGCCATGCAGGAAAAAGCAGGAGCAAAAGTGGTATGTGAAATTTCAGACACCGCCAATCCGATTACAGACAAAGAAGCCGAAATGATTAAAAATTTAGCGGAGGTAACGTCCATCAATCGAATGGGGCAGCAATCCGCATATTTAACAGATCTTGCGCCTGTGACCGCAAGCGCTTCCACAGAACCGGACAACTTGAAAGTCAGCCTGCTATCCTTTGATGATATGGATACAGACAGTCCCTTTGCGGATCAGTCTTATCGGCTGACAGACGGTGAACTGGTCAAGCCGGAAACCAAATATGGCGCCGTCATTAATGCGGGATTTGCAGAATACAATGGTTTGCAGATTGGCGATACACTTTCTTTTGAAACAGAAAACGGAAAAGCTGTTACCGTGGAAGTGATTGGGGAATATCTTACTGGTAATGAAAGCCAGCAGGAAAACAATACACTTGCCGTCTATCGGATGGAAAATCAGATTTATATAGATAATACGGCATATTTAGAATTATTTGACGGCAGCGGATTTTATAAAGTATCGGCATATACCGGTCAGCCGGAGCTTTTAGATCCATTGGCAGAGAGCATACAGGGCATTTTGCAGGATAAAGCGGACATTACCACGTCGGATGCCCTGTATCAGCAGATGAAAGCTCCATTAACACAAATAACAAGGGTGGTATCACTGATGCGTTTGCTTACCTTTTTCGCCGGCACGGTGATTGTCTCCCTACTGCTTTGTATGTGGATGCGGAGCAGACAAAAGGAAATGGCTGTATTTATCAGCTTGGGCGAACAGAAAGCCACTATCTTTTTGCAGGCTCTTTTGGAAGCGGCAGCCGTGTTTCTCATTGCCCTGCTTTGCTCCTGCGGTCTAGGTTCGCTGGCTGCAGGAAGCCTTACAGAACTGTTGCTGTCTTCTGTGGAAACAGGCGTTTCTCTGCAGGTTTCCTTACAATTTACCGATATCGCATTGCTATTGGGGATTGGCAGCGGAGTGGTTGTAATTGCTGTATTGCTGTCTTTGCTGCCAGTAATCCGTGCAAATCCGAAAGATATTCTGTCACGAATGGAGGGATAATACGATGAACTTATTGCAACGGGCAATTCGTTCCTGTTTTAGAAAGCCGGTTAAAAGTCTGCTGCTTCTGCTTGTAGTTTGTATCATCAGTCTGCTTTTCCTGTCTGGTATGGCAAGCCGTTCTGCAAACATTGCTACGAAAGACAGTACACGGCAGGCCATCGGCGCAGGATTTTTACTGGAATATAATCCAGAGAGCAGAAGCCAACGATTGGAAGAAGCCAGTCAAAAAATATTAGAACGCAATCCGGACGGTCAGGGAAGTTATGGTGGAGTCCATTTGAAAAACGTGACTGTCATGGGTTCCGAAAACCTGATGGTAACGACGGATCATTCCTTTGAGTCATTAAAAGCTGATGATATTGAAAAGATTGCTGCTGTGGAGGGAATCGCCGACTATAATATAACCACGGTTCCTACTGCGGTAAAACAGGCAAATTTTGAACGGATTGAGGATGCCGATGCAGACCAGACCAATGATTTTCAGGGTGTAGCCTTGATTGGTAATCGGGATATGTCAATGGACGCCAATGTCCTCAGCGGCAATGTTACCATCCTGGAGGGACGGATGACGACAAAGGATGATACAAATGTTTGTGTCATTTCCGAAGAACTGGCAGAAAAAAACCAGCTAAAGGTCGGCGACCATCTGCAATTTCATTCAGTAAAAGCGGAGGAACCCGTGCAAGAGGCAACGATTGTAGGAATCTATCAGGTAAAAGAACAGATGAAACCTTATATGTCCGGTGATACTTACCGCTCTGAAAATGTTATTTTCACGGATTTACATTTTCCTGAGAAGGTGGAGCAGGATGATCCGCTGTATGAAAAGGCTTATTTTAAAGTGGCAAATGTGGATGATTACGATGCGGTAAAGGAGGCCATCAAGAAAACGGATATTAACTGGCAATGGTATGATTTGATCGACAACAACGGAAATCTTGACACAATGGCTTCCAACTTCAATGATTTGGAAAAAATCAGTAACACGCTGCTTCTGGTCGTGACCGGAGCAAGCTTTGTGATCCTGTTTTTGATTTTTATTTTCTGGATCAGGAACAGAACAAATGAGATTGGCATACTTCTGTCCATTGGAATTGCAAAGGGAAAAATATTTTTGCAGATTTTAACCGAAGCTGTTCTGATCGGCGTTTTGGCGCTTTCACTTTCGTTCCTGATTGCTCCGGCAGTTTCCAATGCCGCTGCTGATTATCTGGTGGGTCAGCAGGCACAACAGGCCGAATTGCAGGATGAAATGGATACGGGCAAAGTTGCCACCGATTATCAGGCGCCGGAACTTACCGTCACGGATGTAGAAACAGAGATTACCTCTACTATGCTGCTTGCAGATAGTCTTAGCGTAGGTGTCTTGATTGTTTTATCTACAGGTGCGGCAAGCGTCCTGATTTTCCGCAAGAACCCGAAAGATATTTTAAGCGAAATGAGTTAGGAGGAATGGAAATGATTTTAGAGGCGAAAAATGTCTTATATTCTTATAAATCGAAGCGGGATAAAATAATTCTAAAAAATGTATCTGCCACTTTTGAGGAAGCTACGTTCTATGCGATTGTCGGTTCCAGTGGTTCAGGAAAAACCACATTTCTTTCCCTTTTAGCGGGCTTGGATAACCCGGTATCAGGAACCATTCTTTATAATGGAGAGGATATTCGTAAAAAGGGGCTGAATTATCACCGGAGGCACGATATCTCTCTTGTTTTTCAGAACTACAACCTGATCGATTATTTGACAACGGAAGAAAATGTGAAGCTAGGTGGAAAGAAAGATGCAGAGAAGCTATTACAGGAAGTCAGTATTCCAAGGGAAGACTGGAAGCGGAATGTGCTGCAGCTTTCCGGTGGCCAGCAGCAGCGTGTGGCGATTGCCCGTGCTTTGGCAAGTGAAGCCAAGGTGCTCTTAGCGGATGAACCCACTGGAAATTTGGACGAGGATACGGCAGGGGAAATTATTGAATTGCTAAAGAAAACTGCACACGAATTGGGAAAAAGTGTAATTGTGGTAACTCATAGTAAACTACTTGCAGAAGAGGCAGATAAAATTTATGAAATAAAGAATGGCAAATTGTGTACAGAGTAAGGGCTGCAATCTATATGAACCCGTTAGAAAAAGTTATTTGATTGGAGATGGGAATATAGGATATATTTTACTCGCAGAATTTGATGATACAGAAAAGGCTATTTTAAATGAAATTATGGCTGTATTAAAAAGATATTCTGCTAAGTATAAATGTGAGGAAGAGAACATAAGAAAGATCGTTTTTCGTGGGCTTGTTATTTATCCAGATCAGCGGAGGATATTAGCAGCGGAGAATGAAGTATTTCTATCACATTATGAGTTTGATATCTTACTGCTTCTTGTAAATCATCCAGGCTGGGTATTTACCAAAGAACAGATCTATGAAGCAGTCTGGGATGACATCCCTGTAAGTGTGGATGCCAAGGTTGAGTGTATGATTTACAGCATCCGGAAGAAGTTTCGGGAGTATACTGACAGGCAATACATTCGGACTGTCTGGGGTGTAGGCTACAAATTCGATCCGGAAACATAGAAAGGAGCCGTCCGTGAGGGCGGCTCCAAGTCATTTGTTATTTGCTTTTCTTCTTCGGACACCATGCCGGAGAGGTCTTTAGCGGAACCTCATTGGACCAGGCCTTTCCATAATCCAGGAATCCTGGATCTTTCGACATTCTATGTTCCTGAAAATAATCAAAAATATAATGCTGATCCGGATGCTTACAGCGAAAAGAAGCCCGGCTGTTACCGTAGGGACGAAAGGAATTGCAAAACTCACATTCACTGCACTTCATCTTTTCTTTCATATCGTTATTACCTCATAATTTTCTTTTTATTATTTGCATACATGAGAGCTTCCGCCACGCTGATCTGAAATGTTTCTTCAAACCAGTGCCAGATTTCTTCCCGATGTGTTCCAGCTGAAAATCCGTGCCAGGCTTGCTCAATACATTCTGTTTCCGGGTTCATAGGGATGTCTCCAAATTCTGTCCAGAGACGCCGGATGCTGTCCGGCAGGTACAGGATGGTAAGGGTAAAGCAAGACTCGGAAAACAGGGGGATGAGGATACGGCTGTAGACCGTCTCCCAGTCGCCGCCTGCAAGCCCGCATCCCAGATAACCGGGAATGGCAATCTGCGACAATTCCCGCTGTGCTGCCAGGAACATCATGGCAGTCAGGCTCTGTCTCAGTGCCGCATAATCGGTATCTAATCCTCTGCCTGTGGGAATATTCTCGGCAAACAGATGCGCCACATACTGAGTGGTGCCGGTATCCATCCGCAGCATCAAAGAGCAGGATCCTAGAAGTTCCTCTTTATTCTTCCTGCAAATCTGCTGGTATGTCCGATACTGTTCTGCTGTCAAAATACGATGCCGGATCTGCCTGGCTACGCCTGCCCCCATGATACCCAGGCAGTTGACCTGGTGGGCGATAATGGCAGCATCAGAACGAAGCAGATCCCCTTTCCTTTCTTTGATCATAGATTTTCCTCCATTTGTTTTTAAAGATATTCATAGGTTACATTTTGGCTCTGGCACCATTCCTCCACCAGATTCAGGTTTAGCGGGCTGTGCGCCGGGTGACGGGAGATCCAAACCGAAGGTTTAGGGCTGTGATACCATAAATCTTCCGGAGCCGGCCCTTGCGTATCCTCGAACAGAAGGACAGCAGGACGTTCCAGAAAATCTCGCTGCCGCCAAGGGGACTCTTCCTTCTCCTGGTAACGGAACCGGTAGCCGAGTTGGCACTGACTGTATTTGCAGCGTTGGAGCTGAACCTGGATACAGGGATGAATGGAAATTCCGCTGTTATCCATATAGGCCAGATAACCGGACTTGGACCGGCTGACCTGCTCATAAGGGATATAATCATGATTTTGGACGGGCAACATGGCGCTTTCTTTCTGAAATGATATTTGAGGAAAGCCAAACGTATCACAGAAATAGAAGCGGCTTTCTGCCGGCGAGTCCTGTATTTCCAGAATGTCAGAGACTGACATGGAATGTCCGGTGAAACCTATCTTTTCCAGATAGCAGGTATCCGCTTCATCCTTGCGGTTAAAAATCCGGTAGATTTCTTCCAGCGTGGTGACTTCAGTCTCTCCGCAGAATACGGATTCATAAATTTCTGCAGGCGGTGATGGATACCCGGCTTTTTGAAAATAGGAAAGGGGCATAAACATCAGCCGGTCCTGATCCAATTCCGGGATGATCTGATAGATCGTTATTTTCATAAGACATCGTCCTCCTTTGCCAAAGAAGGACCTCCCTGGTTGGAAGATCCTTCGTAATCATTATGGTTATTCGTTACACAATTCTTTTTCATAGTTCAGGAGCTGCTCCCAGGTCAGCCATTCCGGTTTCCCGTCTGAAGGTAACCCCTCCCATAACTCTTTCATGCGATTAATGTGCTGTTGTGGATTGCTCTCAGATAAGATGGTAACACTTCGGTTCCCGTAACCGAGAAAATATTCACAGTCACTCTGCATCCGGCTTAGCATCATATACTGGAACTCATACGGGTTTCTTCGGAACGGTTCTGACTCAAAGGTATATTCCTGCTGGATGTGAGATACTGGCTCCCCATCCAGGTCATTCCTTGTAGTAGAATACAAGTCCGGGGGTTCGGATTTCCCCAGGTTAAGGTCTTTCCAGAACCGTCCGTACTGATCCTCATAAGTTGGACAAGAAAAATCATCTATGCCGATGAATTTCAGCGTCAAGACCGTCTGTTTCTTTTCTTCCATGCTTCATTCACCTCGTTATGCAATCTCATTTTCCATTCCCATGCTCCATTTCAGCTTTTCACGCACGTCCATCAGGATAAGCCCTAACTGGTTTTCCCCATGGCCGTTGACCTTGCCCCAGAAGTAATCGCCCCAGGTATTGCCTTCCTCAAGAACACTGTTTCCTGTGGCAATCAGGGCATCCCGCAGCTTTGGGTTCTGCATGAATTTACACATACAGATTTCATACATCAGGGAAATCTTTACCTTATCCCAGTCCGGGCGCAGCGTGAGGTTCTTTCCACGCTTTTTGGCTTCTGCCGGGTTATGCAGGCGGAAAATAGAGAATTGCTGCTGCTCTTTTGCACAGCAGGTCTTCTGCGCCTGGAAAGCGGCTTCATTATTGGCGTAGGTCTGCCCCATGTAGGTAACAGGAGCCGGATAAAAATTACTGAGAAATGCGTATTTTCCTGTAAAAGAGGAGATGACATTCCTGTGAGTTTGTTTATGGATAGTTTCTTTTGGTTGATCATTGGATTTCATGCACATTCCTTTCCGCACAAAAAAAGGAACCGCCTATCCTATAGGTAGTTCCCTTCTTAAACATAGTGCTTAAATCTTCAGTTTGTCTGTAATTCTTTTTGCTCCTGCTCTTCATAGAACCGGTCTGCGATGTACCCTGCCGACTCCGCCCAAAGCGTATTCTCGGTATTCTGCAGAGCCTGATACGTCTTAGAATGGTAAAAGGCTCCGGCGGCATCTTGGAAAGAAAGATGGCTCCGTTCCTTGATGATGTCGATCACATCCCGGATCTGGATACACAGGTTCATCGTGATATCTTTGTTATTGAAAAAATATTTTCCTTCCATAGTTTACGAAACCTCCCTTCGGGATTCCAGCGTCAGGTGCTCCAGGGCAAGGGGCGTATGGAAAGACACCTGGTTGTTTACTTTATTATAGCGAAGCCTTTCCACTGCTTCCTCGGCTTTTAAAATACCTGACAGGTATAACTGCACAGTCTCCATTGTATTGTCGTCTGCAACAGGCCCTACGACCACATCATAAGCGTGCTGGATGCCGCCTTTCGTGCGATTTTCTTTGATAAACTCCAGCCACTCCTGATCCAGAGCAGCAAAGTGCTTGATCTTCAGGTCCTCTGTCTGGCGGAACAAGTAACGGTAAACATATCTGCCGCCTTTGTGGGAGCGCAGATAAAGACGTCTGGCCCATTCCTCCGCCTGGCTTTCCAAGACGGTACAGTAAAATCCCCGGCCAAAGTCACGGCGATTATGGGATTTTCCCAGGTCAATCTCATCAAATGCGATGTTGGAACCGTGGTAAAGCACCAGTTCCAGAGCATTTTCTTTGATGATTTCCTCCACATATTGAAAAGTCTCTTCCATATCTAACTGATGAAGCGTTTCGTGCTGTATCAGGATTTTTTCAAAAACCTGATGCTTACAGAAGAGATCAAAGACGTCCCCTTCAGACAGATGATATTTTTGTGCGTAATACTCGACTGCTTGTACAGATAAGATTTCCACATCGGATTGAATACTCATACTCATCATTGCCTCCATTTGCCTCTATTATACCCAAAGGAAACGGGATGTTCAACGCAAAAAAACAAGCGTATCTGCCCTTTCCATACTGCCAGACAGGTAATTTTTGGAGAAGCTGCTTGTCAGGCAGCTTCCCCAAGTGGATCATGTACAATCTTATGCAATCATTGCTAAAAACTCTGCTTCTGACAGGATCGTGACGCCAAGAGCCTGGGCTTTGGCCAGCTTACTGCCAGCTTTTTCCCCGCAGATCAGGTAGTCGGTCTTTTTGGATACCGAGCTGCCCGGCTTTGCGCCAAGCGCCAGGATCTGGTCGTTGATCTCTGAGCGGGTAAAGTTTTCCAGCTTTCCGGTTGCTACGATAGTCTTTCCTGCAAATTCAGTATTTTTTGCCATAGTGGTTTCTTCCTTTCTTTCTTCAAATATAAATTCTTTCTGTAACGTGTCCCAGAGCATCAGATTTTCTTCATCCGCAAACCAGTCGTGAATGTTCTGGTCCAGTGTGGCGCCAAAATCCTCTAACTGTGTGAAATCATAGTCATCGGTGGCAGCCGCCCGGAAGGCATCCAGACTGCCGGAGAATACGGTATCCAATACCCGGCTTTTTGTACGGCCTACCATGGGAATATCCATGCTGATCAGATAGCGGACAAAGGTGGTGCTGCGGCTGGCCTGGATTGCGTTCCAGAGCCGGTCAAAGGATTTCTCCCCGAACCCTTCCAGCCGGATGATTTCTTCCCGGTGCTGATCCAGATGGTAGATGTCATGGAAGGTCTGAAGGTATCCCAGATTCAGGAATTTCTCCAGGGTAGCCTCACTTAACCCTTCAATATTCATGGCTTTCCGGCATACGAAATGGACGAATTTTTTCAACTGCTGGCTTTCACAGGAGGGATTGCTGCAGTGTACGGTTTCAATGATCCGTCCTTTTTCTCCTTTTTTTCGATGGAGTTCTGTCGAAGCGCCGCAGCACGGGCAGATAGCAGGGGCTGCATCCCGGTAATGTCCACGGTCCAGGTTCTCCTCTACATGGGGAATGATCATGTTCCGTTTGGATACCAGGATACGGCATCCCGGCACCAGCTCCAGTTCCCGGATAAAGGTGAGGTTATGAAGCGTGGCTCTGGATACCGAGCATCCGTCTATTTCCACGGTGTCAAAGACTGCCACAGGTGCCAGTTCCCCGAAACGGGAGGGCGTCCATTCAATACTCTGGAGAACGGTTTCATAGGTTTCGTCCTCAAATTTGAAAGCAAGTCCGTCCTTGTAGTGGTGTCCGGTTCTTCCGCAGCTTGCGGAATACGCCAGGTCATCGAAGATCAGTACCATTCCGTCAATGGGAAGATCCAGTGTTTCTGCCTTCTCCTTCAGGTCCTGGATACGAAGCTCCAGATATTCCGGCGAAATCTGATCCGGATTGAGGGGAATATACGGGCAGGAACCAAAGCCCAGTTTTGATAACTGGTACAGACGTTCCTCCCGGCTGTTGCTGTTTTCTCCCTCGTCCAGCCCTTCCAGTACGTTGAAGGGAAGAAAGGTGACACAGCGGTCTTTGCAATTCTCAGGATCCAGGCTCCGCACAGATCCGGCAGCCAGGTTCCGGGCGTTTTTATAAGGTTCCCCGTTCTTGTCCCGGAGTGTGATGTTCAGCCGTTCAAAATCCTTTCTGTGTATGAAGGCTTCCCCGGTGACAACCAGCCGTTTCTTATAAGCAATGGAGATCGGTACATTCTCAAAGGTGGGAATGTTATGGGTGATATCTTCCCCGATCTCCCCGTCTCCTCTGGTGGATGCCTCTGTCAGCCTGCCGTTTTCGTAGGTGAGTTTTACCGTAAGGCCATCCAGCTTCAGCATAAGCAAAGCTGCGTGATTGCCGCAGAAACGGCACAAATCTTCCACCTGCTTTGTCTTATCCAGGGACAGAAGCGGATGGGGATGTGGTACTTTCTCCAGTTCGCTGACCGGCGGGTAGCCTACGGTCTGGGTTGGGGAATTGGAGTAGATGATCCCTGTTTCCTTTTCCAGACTTTCCAGCTGTTCGTACATCCGGTCATACTCCGCATCGGAGATTTCCGGTGCATTCAGGTTATAGTAGGCGTGACGGTGTTTGTTAAGGTTGTCTACAAGCAATTTTACTTCTTTTACATGGTGCATGATTGGATGCTCCTTTCTTGGGATTCGCATAAATTATTAAGCGCATTTTAAGGTATGTAAATTACGGTCATAGTAGTATGGATGTGATGACAGAATGTCCGTATCCAACACGGTTGTCTGATTGACAGATGTAATTAACTCTGAAAGACCTCCTTCTTCTGGAGACAAATGTTTACGCAGAATCAGAAGCTCGTGGATACTACTGGGAATTACATAGAAATCCTCCTGTAATACTTCTGCTATTTTTTCCAACATATTGTCATACAGGATACAAGCTGCACCGTCTATACGGCTTTGATTCGTTAAGACCAGAAGGTCTTCCTCCGGCATTACAGATAATGGGGCGGTAAGATTTTCTGACATTTCGTTAAGCGTGGCGCATACCGACTGAAGTGAATAGGGAAACAGTCGGCAAGTGTTCTTATGGGCATACTTGTATAATTCGTTTTGCTGGATTCCCCAGAGATCCAAATGGGAATTATGAATGAGAAAACCAGCAGTCTGTTCATCCGTGTTCGCAATGCAGCAATAGAAAACGATTGCCAAATCAAGATACGGGATATAAGGAATATCGTCCAAAAGATCCTTGTTCATATCCAGATTGATTAATTTATAGATGATTTTTTCCTTCAGTTCCTCGAAATTAGTTAAGTCCTTCAGCTTAAAATCTCCAGTCTGCTTGGCGTTCCGATATAACTTATATATGGTTTTTGCTATCTCTTCAAAAGATGATCCATTACACAAGTCTCTATAGAAATCATCCAGATAGATAACCGGGGATGCTGAGAAACGCTCTCCATCGGAGGCGTCTTCAATGAGAAGACCTTGGCAGAGGGTTTGATTGTTCTTTCTCGCCGTGTATGTGCTGACAGTAACGTCAGCACCGAGGTTCTCCTCCAGATACGTTTTTACTTGCATTTCAAATTCTTTGTAAGTCATTTTGATTCTCCTTTCTGTTACCATGTCCATCCGGAGCATTGAAAAATAACCCTCCTTTCCCATGTTCAGGCATAAAAAAAGAGAATGACGCAAAATGTTCATTCTCTGACAGCGTGCAGTTCCCTGCAAAATAAAAAAAGCCAGAAGGTACTGCCCTGGAGGCATAGTATCCCTCTGACTGATTACAAACCTAAACAGCGTGTGATAAATCCTTTCCGGATAGACACAAAATATATGGTACGAATTTAGTATAACACTAGATATAGTAGTGGTCAAATGAAAAATAGCTCTACACACCTATATATAGCATAACAAATAAGCAGCACCCCTTTGTACGTCAGGTTTTGACAGAAAAATCCTCTTGACGAAAGAACATATGTTCGCCATAATAAGAGAAAAAGGAGGCGAACATGAGTTTGGAAAGAAGAAACGTTATTTTTCATATTGATGTAAATTCCGCATTTCTGAGCTGGGAAGCTGTTTACCGCCTCCACCATTTAGGCGGGAAGGAGGATCTGCGGGAAAAGGTGTCTGCGGTTGGCGGTGATATGGCAATGCGGCACGGAATTATATTGGCGAAATCTATTCCGGCCAAAAAGTTCCATATAAAAACGGGAGAAACTATTCTGGAGGCGAAACAGAAATGTCCGGAGTTGATTCTGGTTCCGCCTAACTATGGGCTATATGAAAAGTGCTCCAAGGCATTTATGGATATCTTGCGCCAGTATTCTCCAACCGTAGAGCAATACTCGATAGACGAAGCCTTTGTGGATATGACAGGTACGGAAGGACTCTGGGGCGATGCGGTGACGGCAGCATATAGGATGAAAGATCAAATCCGGGATACGCTGGGATTTACCGTCAATATCGGGATCTCGGAGAACAAGCTGTTGGCCAAGATGGCATCAGATTTCCAGAAGCCAGACCGGGTGCATACGCTGTGGCATAATGAGATTGAAGATAAAATGTGGCCGCTTCCGGTGAGTGATTTATTTTTTGTGGGTAGGGCGACTGCAAAAAAGCTGTTTAACCTGGGGATCCATACCATAGGGGAACTGGCCCATGCGGACCCGCATCTGCTGAAAGTCCATCTGAAAAAGCACGGGGAGGTCATCTGGGCGTTTGCCAATGGGATGGATGTATCCGTGGTGCAGTCTGAAGCCCCGGCCAATAAAGGATACGGGAACTCCACCACCATTGCCTTTGATGTAACGGATGCGTCCACTGCGAAGCTGGTGTTGTTGGCGTTGGCGGAGACGGTGGGAACCAGACTGCGGGCAGCAAAGGTGCGGGCGGAAGTGATTGCTGTGGGAATCAAATCTCATGACCTGCGTTATGCCAGCCACCAGATGACGCTGCGGAACACTACGAACATTACCATTGAGATCCATCGCTGTGTCTGCCAGCTTTTTGACCAATTATGGGATGGGACAGCCATCCGGCATCTGGGGATCCACACCAGCCGGGTAAAGGATGGGTTCAATATGTGCCAGTTGGATATGTTTGACACGACAGATTATGAAAAGCTGGAGAAAATGGACGCAACGGTGGACCGGATCCGTGGACGGTATGGGATTGACTCGGTAAAGCGGGCGGCATTTGTCGGAAGTCCGATTGACCTATGTCCGGTGGAATCTCAAGAGAAAAAAGGACTGTTGATTATAAGAAAATCGGGGTAAAATAGGAGGTAGAGATCTATGAACATGGGGATTGGAACGAACACCCAGAAACCGGATGAGGGCGAGCTGAAAAGAAAAATGAAGGAAATTGCCTGTTCTGTCTGGTATACGAGCAAAGGCAGAACAATTCCTATGATGTTCAAATATCAAGATGAGGAAGGCGTAATTCATAAAGTTACGCACATTAATGTACAGAAGCAGGCAGAAAAATTTTATTGTGGTATTCCTATTCAGGAGTTCTGCTGTAGTACAGTGGTGGAAAATCAGGAATATCTATTTCGGTTATATTATTATCCGGAGTCGCATTGTTGGAAGGTAAGTTGGGGAGAGGAATAGTGAATAAGCATATTTTAAAATTTCCAGAGGAGGGATTAAAGCAACTGCAGTTTTTTATGGAAGGACTAAGCTTTCCTGTGGCAGTTGCTGCATATACAGAACAGGATATTGTGAAGATCTCTTATCTGGTCCGGCTGCTTCAGAGGGGCGATATTCATAGCACCTATGCACTGTGTATCTGGTGTATCCGTCAGGGGATCATTTATCAGATATTGTTTCGGTTTTCTTTTAAAGCGATGATTAAAAATCCTGTTCGTACCTATGATTATTTACGGCTCCAGAGATTGCTGAAGAAATGCAGGGAACAAACGCTGGGAAAGTCGAGATAAGGAGAAGAAAATGTGTGGACGTTATTATGTGGATGATGAGACGGCAAGGGAGATTGAGAAGCTGGTACGGGATCTGGATAGGAAATTGCAGATAGAGCGCACTGGTGATGTTTTCCCAGCGCAAAATGCTACAATAATAAAAGGGCAGGAGCACCATCTTGCTGCAGAACAGATGCGGTGGGGCTTTCCGGGATTTGAGAAAGGAAAGCTGCTGATCAATGCAAGGGCAGAGACTGCACTGGAGCGCCCTACGTTCCGGGAGAGTGTACAGGATCGGCGCTGTATTATCCCTGCCAGGGGATTTTATGAGTGGAATAAGAGCAAGGAGAAGTTTACCTTTGAGCGGAAAGAAACACCGGTTCTGTTTATGGCAGGATGCTATAACCGGTATGAAGGCCAGGAGAGGTTCGTGATCCTGACCACAGACGCAAACTCTTCCGTGGCACCGGTCCATAACCGGATGCCGCTGATCCTGGAGCCAGAGGAGTTAGGGGACTGGGTGTTGGATGATCAGGCAACAGAATCTTTGCTGCATAAGACACCGGTGCTGCTGGAACAGCGTGCAGAATATGAGCAGATGAGGTTGTTTTAGTGCGCTAGTATTTGGTATAATTGGCAAACTAGGGGTGTGTTTGAAACGACAACATTATAAAGCGAGGAAAATTAACATGGCTAATATCTTAGTTGTAGAAGATGAAAAGAATATGCAGGAGATCATTGCTGAATATATGCAGCGTGGTGGACATACCTGCTTTACGGCTGATGATGGTGTAGACGCCTTAATGATATTGAAAAATAATCCAATGGACTTAATGATACTGGATGTGATGATGCCTCACCTTGACGGCTTTTCTGTCTGTAAGATGGCAAGAGAAATGAGCAATCTCCCTATTATTATACTGACCGCCAAAAGCGAAGAAGAAGATAAACTGAAAGGATATAAGTTGGGGGCTGATGATTATATCACAAAACCATTCAGCCCTAAAGTATTACTGGCAAAAGTAGGCGCGCTGCTTCGCCGTTCTTCCACCGTACCAACGGATGCTCTGAATGTGGGGAAAATTTCAATCATTCCAGCATCCCACAAAACATTTGTCAATGGACAGGAAATCACTTTGACCCATAAGGAATATGAATTACTGTATTTCTTCATGGTAAATCCCGGCCAGATATTCAGCAGAGAGCAGTTACTTAATCGGATTTGGGGATATGATTTCGAGGGTACTACCCGAACGATAGATACTCACATAAAAACTTTGCGACAGAAATTGGGGGATGAGGGCAAACATATTGTTACCTTGATCCGCTCCGGGTACAAATTTGAGGTAAATGTATGAAAATAGAAGATAATTTCTCCTTGCGGACAGTTCGCAAAAAAATTATTATGGTTTCTAAAATAGCGGGAATTATTTTGATTATCTCATATGTCATATCAACAAGGTTGCCTATTGAGCAGGATTTTTCTTTTCTTCTCTGGCTTTGCTTTGTGATATTGTTGGTTCTGGCAGTTGATTACTTAATGGGACGTTTTATCTCGAAGCCGGTTGATCGGTTAAGTGAAGCAGCTCGAAAAATGGCGCAGCTTGATTTTTCTTCTTCTTGCGAAATTCACACAAATGACGAATTTGGCGAACTATCTCAAAACCTGAACAAAATGGCACAGAATTTACAGCAGACACTTTCGCAGTTACAAACTGCTAATTGCCAGTTGGAAAAAGATGTAGAACGGGAAAAGCGGCTGTTGGAGGAACGCAAAGAGCTGGTAGATAGTCTTTCCCATGAAATGAAAACTCCGTTGGGGGTGATCCGCGCCTATGCCGAAGGTCTGCAAGATGAGCCGGATGAAACAAAACGGCAAAAGTATTTAGAAATAATTATAGCTGAAACAGAGCGTATGAGCAGCCTTATTTCAACACTCCTTGATTTGTCTGCATTGGAAACTGGGGCCGCCCGGCTTTCTCCAGAACGATTTGACTTTATAGAATTTGTGGAAACCATTGCCGGGAGATTATTGATCGACGCTCCAGATGCAGACTTTGATTTGCAATATGAACTGCCGGAACATCCCGTTTACGTCGAAACAGACAAACGCCGGATGGAACAGGTATTGAACAATCTGGTTGTCAATGCAAAGTGCAATACGCAATCTGGCGGCGTTTTGAAACTGCTGCTGAAAGAAAATGACGGTATGCTCGATTTCTCAATCTTCAATCAGGGGCCACCTATCCCGGAAGAAAGTCTGTCAAAGATATGGTCGAAATTCTATCGTGATAAAAATTCTAAATACAGTGGTTCCGGGCTGGGGCTTGCGATTGTTGCACAAGTCTTATCCATGCAGCACTTACACTATGGCGTAGAAAACCAACCGGGAGGCGTGTCTTTTTACTTCTCCATTCCTACAATAAAATAACAAGTTCCTATTTTCTCATAGGCTCTGGTTTCCAAATGGAAATCGGGGCCTTTTATATTCGGGAAGATTTCACGCCAACTTCACAGCAATCTCACACCAACTTCAACGCATTTTTATACCTTTACCTCAAATAAGAGGGGCAACCCATCAAAACAAGGAGGTAATGAGTATGTTTTTAGGTTTGGAATGGTATTGGTGGCTTATTCTTCTGGTGGCACTGTTGATCTCGATCCCGTTCAAGATTAAGTTTATGAAATGGTGGAATAAGCGCCAGCAGGAAAAGAAAAAGGAACCGCATGGGAAATGGGGGGATGATGAATGATTGAGGTTCAGAATTTGACATTTTCTTATGGGAAAGACAAGCAGGTATTACATGGTCTGAACTTTTCTGTAAGGGATGGGGAAATTTTCGGCTTTTTAGGGCCGAATGGCTCCGGCAAGTCCACAACCCAAAAAATATTGACCGGCATACTAAAAGGACATGGCGGGATGGTTTCTCTGTTCGGACAGGAAATTGACAATTTGCAAAAAGAGGAATTTTTCCAGAACATAGGCGTATTGTTTGAATTTCCTTATCTTTATACGAATTTGAGTGCCCTCGATAATTTACATTACTTTGCGTCTTTCTATCCAGCGGAGCATATGCGTGATGCGGAAGAATTGCTGGATGAACTGGAATTTAAGAAGGATTTTTTGAAAAAACCGGTATCTTCTTACTCAAAAGGGATGCGTCAGCGTGTTAGTATGGCGAGGGCACTTATCAGCAATCCAAAACTTTTGTTTCTGGATGAACCTACAAGCGGCCTTGATCCTGCGGGAGCCGTCCTTTTTCGCAAAATCATAGAAAAAGAACGGCAAAAAGGCACAACGGTCTTTCTTACAACACATAATATGTTAGATGCTGATTTGCTTTGCGACAGAGTAGCATTTATCTCAAATGGAAATATTGTAGCTCTCGATACACCGAGAAATCTTAAAGAGAAAAACAGTAAACACAGTATTGTGGTTGATTATCTTTATCAAGGTAAAAGGCTGGAACGAAAGTTGGAAGCCCCGGAGCTAAAAACTGGTATTCCCTTTGTGTATGACGAGCTTATCAGCATCCATTCCCAAGAACCGACTTTGGAGGATATGTTTATTCAATATACAGGGAGGGGGCTGACTTAATGTGGAGAGGGTTTTCCCATCTACTGAAAAAAGACTTCAAGCTGATGCTGTCCAGCAAGTTTTTTCTATTAGCCTTGCTTTCGCTGATTTTATATTCCTGCTATATCAATTTTGTGTATGTGAATTTAGATCAGGAGATGCATCAGGTTTATCTTTATGATCCACAAAGTAAAGTAGATGTTCATTCAGAATACCTTACAAAAGTAGACAGCAGAGAGGCGTTAGAAACTGCCTGTGCAGACCAATATTGTGTTGGCTATGATTTTTCCAAAGCTGAACCAGGGTTCTATATGCTCTCCTGCGGACTGGAAACTACCGATCACTACCGCATGATTTGGGGTGAAGCTGTCCTGAATGGAAATACGGATGGACAGGCAGATAAAATTGGCGTCAATAATAAAGAAATGAAAAACCGCAGGGAGATCACCGCTGAATTTCTGTTTTTTGAATTATCGGCGGTTGGCTTTTTGGGGCTGGCTTCCATGCTTTTTAAGGAGAAGCAAATGGGTGTGATACGGGTACATGGGGTGCTGCCTATCCGGCGTTCTATGTTCATCCTATCCAAATTGCTTCTGCTATTATTATCAGACCTTGCATTTACGGTCTTGCTGACTGTGAGTAATTTAGGAACACTCCCTGCGATGGATGTTTTGCCGGGAGTTCTTCTGCAAGCCGGTATTTTATCGCTGATTATGGCATTGGTTGGCTTTCTTTGTGCAATCTGGCTGCCGGACTTCAAACAGTTTTCTCTGTTTTATCTTGTCCTTGCGGTTTTTGTAACAACACCCGTTTTTCTGGCCGGGCAGACCGGCATTACATGGGATTGGATCGTTTATCATCCTATGTACCATCTGTTTACTGCAATGAAAGCGGCATACTTCTCCGCGCCAATGGCGGGAGCGCCATACTATTTGATTTGTATAGGCGCAATCATTCTTCTGTTCCTGCTTTCCTATCATACTTTGAACCGGGAACTGGCAAAGGAGGGATAAAGGATGAAAGGGTTAAAGTATCAGTTAAAAAGTATTCGCCGTGATAAAATGTGCATTTTAACTTTTCTTCTCCCCGTAATCGTGGGTATTGCCATCAATCTGCTTTCGGGTGTAAGTTTCCAATCAATAGGAGAAACTACCTTCGGAATTGTAGAAAACAATATCACTGACGATGCTGTGAAATGGTTACAAAGCAATGGTGCTGTTATACCGTATGAAACACGCGCTGAACTGGAAGCCGCTGTAAATGATCCATCCACACAAACGATAGGAGTTTTACAAGCTGGGAACGAAATACAGACGTTTATTGCTGGGGACGAATTAGAGGTGAACAAAGTTATTGCAGATACGCTTCCGCAAGTCTATGAAAATCGGACAACACAGTTATCCATTACCAGAACAGTCATCCCGGTAGTATCTGATAATGATGGGTTAAAATCTCTCTTGATTGTAATTACATTGGTAACAGCAATGTTTATGGGCTGCACTTTTAATGCTATGAACATTATCAGTGAAAAGGAAGATGGTATAGAATTTATCAATCAGGTACTTCCTATGTCTATGACTTCCTACATCATTCAGAAAACCCTTTTGGGTTTTATTGGTGGAACAATTTCGACCATCATAACAACATTGATCTGTATGAGAATACAAGCGGTACAGATATTGCCGTTTCTGTTGATTGTTTTGCTCTCAACCTATATTTCTGCCTTAATAGGGCTATTCATTGGCTATTATGCAAACGGATTGATGGTAGGGATTGTTTACATCAAAATTGTAATGATTCTGTTCCTTGCACCGCCTATTTTCTTTTATTTGACGGTTCCAAGCAACAGTTTTGTTTTTCAACTTTCGTATTTGTTACCATCCAGCGCTACTTTCTATGGAATCATGGATTTATTGCAGGGCCGGACAGAGGAAACCATTCCTGTGCTTTTGGCACTACTTATTCATGCAGTTTTTTGGAGTATTGTATATAAGCTAATGCGAAAGATAACTAAATCAAGGACATAAATGGGATATTTTGCCGTATAACAGCTATTACGGAGCTTCTGCTGGATGGGTCTAGTAGATTTGCATGAGAAGATAGTAGGCGAAATTACTGAATTGCTGAAGAGAATGGTATACGAAGTGAAGAAAAGTGAAACTTACTAAAAAAATATTTGAAGGGAGATGGAAAAATCGGATATATTTTACTCGTAGAATTTAAAAATTCTGAGAAATTCATTTTGGATGAAATTATGACTATGTTGAACGTATATTCTGGAGAAGGTATAAGCGAGACAAATAACAGAAATATATCATTTCATGGAATTGCTGTTTATCCAGATCAGCGGAGAATTTTAGCAGCAGATAAGGAAGTATTTCTATCGCATTATGAATTTGATGTTTTCCTGCATCTTGCACAGCATCCGAGACAGGTATTTACCAAAGAACAGATTTATGAGGCAGTCTGGGATGATATCCCAGTCAACGTGGATGCCAAAGTCGAGTGTATGATTTACAGCATCCGGAAGAAACTCAGGAAGTATACAGACCGGGAATACATCCAGACTGTATGGGGTGTAGGCTACAAGTTTGATCCGGGAACATAGAAAGGAGCCGTCCGTGAGGGCGGCTCCAACTCAGTTTACACATCTTCGCCAAGAAAATAGTCCACTTTCTTAGCGTATTCTTTCTGTTCTTCCGTAAACAGTGCCTCCAGAAGTGCAGTTTTTCCGGTTTCCCGGTATTCCTTCAGCCCTTCGATGTATCTGGTCCGGTACTTGTCCTCAATAACTACCGACGTCAGGTCAGCTTTTAAGCACTCCCGGAACAGGATCAGCCTGCCGGTCCTGCCGTTGCCGTCCTGGAAGGGGTGCAGCGCTTCATACCGGGTATGGAACTGGGCCATGACGGAAAGCGTCTTGTCTGGGATTTTGTGATACCAGGTGAGAAGCTCCCGCATTTTTTCCGGCACATCTTTAGGAAGGGTGGTTTCGTAATGCCTACCATATTGGGGCGCTTTTTATAATCTCCGATAGCATAGCCGTTGGCGCGGTCTTCAAACACGCCGCTTTTCAGTTCAAAGTGGAACGCCTTAATGAGTTCCTCGCTCAAAGGTTCATCCAGGGTGTCGATCATCTTATTGAACATCAGGAAGTGGCCGTTGGTTTCCTCCACATCTTTGACCCGGTAGTAATCGTCACTGACAGGCAGCATACCAGTGTCAAAAAGTGAGGCGGTCTGCTCCTCATTCAATGTGGAGCCTTCGATCTTATTGGAATTATAGGCCAGCGTCCGCTGGGTATAGGCATAGATCCCGGAGCGGTCAAATTTCTTCCGCTCAATCCGGAACCGCCGGGTCAGTTCTTCGTTTTTCATAGGAAATCGCTCCTTGCATTTTCGATGAGTCTATTTTACCATACTGCCGGAGCAAGATACAGAGGGGATTTTCTGTCGGATCTGACAGAAATCTCAAGCCTGGGATGCAGGCTGTCCGTTTGGGACGGGTAGCTCCAGTTCCGCAATCTGCCATTCCATCCAATCCCCATGCACGACAGCAGTAGCGGACCAGCCTTCCAGAAAACAGTATTCCCGGTCAGGATCATCTGGTTCCACGTTGGCCATAATCTCTTCGTAAGCGGCTTTCATTGCTGCATACACTTCCTCGTAGTCGGTACTGGGTATGGGGTCAATCAGACCATCCGTATACCCGTGTAAAATATAAATTGTCATTTCGGCACATCCTTTCTTACAGATAGGGATTGATGTAGGAGTGGATATAGACACCCTGTTTATCCAAAGCAGCAGCCAGCGCTTCCAGAGTTTCTTCCGGGTAGCCAAGATCATGGAAGGTCTCCATCAGGGCATTTTCTGAGGGAAAAGCAGTCCCATAATCAACCTTTTCCTCCAGAGGGATCCCGCAGGGGGTGTCAATCGAGGTCTCACCGGTTACACAGTATCGGTCCGGAAAGGTACTCCCGGTATCATCCGTATTATAGAAAATGCCGCAGCCTGGCTCCATGCTCCGCATGACAAAGGAAACGCCATATGTGTTCGCAATCGCTGTGTACGCATCATGGAGCGGACGCCATGCGGTATCCAAAGAGAGGAGGATACGGGTATCATTTTTCCCCATATCTATAATGGTGCCACGCAGACTGATCCCGTCTGTGGCGATCCCTGCATGGAGAAACAGGCGCCGGATATTCCCCAGGTCATCTTTATAACCGGGAGTGATAGCGGTTTCCAGATCCTTCCAGAGAGACGCAATCCCTTCCGGATTGTCATCTGAGAAAAAGCATACATCATCGGAGCATATATTCGCCATTATTCCATCTCCCCGCTTTCTATTTCATCCTCATATCCGGGAACCGTTATCCGGCAGTCACATTCGGACAGCTCCGGGTCGGACTGCAGCTCTGCATAGACCGCATCCCGTTCCTCGGAAGAGGCATATTCTTTGCTAAGTTCTATAACTTCAACCCGGACAGACGGCTCACTTGTATAGGAACCGGTGATCATGCCGTCCTCTATGACCAGCACCACCCGGGGCGTTGGATCTAAAGGCAGGTGGAGTGTACCGTTTCCAAGAGCTTTCTCGATTTCATCTATCACGCAGTTCAGCGTGACCAGATAAGCGGTATTCATATCCGCCCGTTTTTCGTAAAGTTCATAGGCCAGATGGAGCAGTTCAGTTTCCTCTTCCAAGGTGTCATAGGGCAGGTTGCAAAGACCGATCCCGTCCTGGCGGCGCTCCACACAAAGCTCCAGGAAATCCTGGAAAAAGCAGTGCCGTTTATAAATTTCATGGGCTTTCTGGAGCTGTCCAAGGCTCAGGGCAAAGAAGAGCTTCTCCCCCGGCTGTTCTTTCTTCCATATTTTCATTTGCTTCTCCTTTCTGAAGGAGGGCTGCGCCTGGCAGCACAGCATCCTCCTGTTTTCTGTAAATCAGTAATGTTCCCCGCAGATCCAGAGGCTGGTCTATCCATCCCCCGTCCTGGTAGATCTGTCTGGTCAAAGTATTATAGATGACCGGCGTTTTTTCGATATCCGCAAGGTCTGCCACCAGGCAGGTTTTCTGGTTGATATAAGGCCAGAGCGCCGTTTCGATCTCTTCCCGCAGTTTCAGGGCCATCTGGTGGATTTTTGCCACATCGTAGTCCCTGGTCAGGCTTTTGCCGATCTCCTTTGGGATTTGGGAGCGGTCAACCGCATCCTGGGCCACAGCCGTCTGTTCTTCCGGCGGATAATCCGGATTGATGAGGAGGTGGCCGCAGGCGACCAGAAGGACAAACTCCTGGACGCCCTCCCGGATCTGCGCTTTCAGTTCCTCATAGGGAACACGGTATACGCTCTTTAAGGTCTCCAGGGGCACCCGTTCCCGGTTGATCTTCAGGGTGGAGAGCAGCCTTTGCAGGCTGCCTCCCAGGGTATAGATATCACTCAAGCACATATCACCTCGATTTCAGCCGGGCGGTGGGCGTAGGTTACATGATAGACAGTGTTTTCTGTCTCAAATACCACGCCGTCCTGGGATACTTCCAGGATCTGCTTCACCAGAGAGGTGGAAATGGACCGCCCGCAGGTAAAGAGCCAGGCCCGCTCATGCACACGCAGGGGCAGGCTGAGGACAGCGGTCAGGTAAGTATCTTTTTTCCTTTCAGGGATTGCCGTGATCTTTTCTTTCTTCATCATGTTCACACTCCTTCATACATGAGTCTGCCAGTCATTTATAATAATCCTTCCTCTTGCCCCAGGATCCGTACCTTTTTACGGAGACGGTAAAACCGGCTGTTTACCCCGTGGGAAGTGATGCTGCATTTTTCAGCGATCTCCCGGTAGGTGTAGCCGTCTGCCTGCAAGCGGACTACCCGGCGCTCTTTTGGCGTCAGGTAAGACAGCAGCGCCAGCAGGCGTTCCCGGTCATCCATTGCCTCTGCCAGACGTTCCTGCCGGCTGGGAAGGAACGCATCCAGGGAGGCGGTGTCCTCTTCATATTCTTCCAGAAAGGCTTTCCGCATGGGGCGGCTCTGCTTTTCCCATTCCCGTGCAAGCGCATTTCTCATGGCGATGCGAGCAATGGTGGAGAAACGATATTGCTGAAGCTCTGGTTTTTCCAGATAATCCTGTACGGCTTCCAGATAGCCAAAGACTACAGTATCATAGTATTCTTCAATGCCAAGGTGCCGTCCGTTTAAATACTGGTAGATAAAATCGTGATGTTCTTCTGCGAAAATCCGCTGTTCTTCTGTTAATGGATGTAATGCTTTCATAAATTTTCTTCCTTTCTTTCTTCGTATTTTCTGGTGATCATATTTGCGACAAGCCTTGCGCACTCCTGTTCCGTAGCGGCCAGGGTTCTGCCTGTCTCCGGGACCAGCAGCAGCGCAGCTTCTTTGGAAGCTGGCGACAGGCGCACCGGGAACAGGGCGGCAACCGTCCGGCGGCTGCCCGGAACCGGTGTCGGCATATCGGCCTGGAAGATCTGTTCTTCCTGCTTCAGCACAAGGGAGCGCAGCTCCGGTGTGATGGTGGAGCCCTCCGGCAAAAAGCATCCGGTGGAAGCCAGGATGTATTCTGCATTGCAGACGGCGGCCCCGCAGCAGATCTTCCGATGCAGAGGCTCCAGAAACTCCGGGAGTTCTTTGCGCCCGGGGAACGGGGACCTGCATTTCCGTATGCGGATGGTGGCGCCCTCTGTTGCGATTTCCAGGGTGCTGCCGCTTTGGATGCCGGTTTCCTTCCGGATATCCGCAGGGATGATGATGCGGCCCTGGGTGTCCATACTTCGGATCAATGCAATACTCATATCAATCGTCCTTTCTCTTCCTGATGACAGGACAGAAAAAGAAGCGGGGATCCGCTTCCTTTCCTGCCTGTATTTTTCCGCATCTGATTATGCGGCGTATGGATATTGCTGAAATGACTGCTGTTCCTGCTGGCGCTGGGCCTGCTGGTTTACAAGCAACTCTTTTCCGCTTGTGATCAGCGGCTGTGCGATGCAGTGTTCCCACTCAGAGATATAGGAGTCCACCCGCTTGAACAGCAGGTAGAGGTCCATATCTGCAAGCTGGATGAAGGCGCTTTTTTCCATCTGGAAGCTGCCGGACTGCATATAGGAGCCGCCGTTTCTGTTCTTAACCTTGATCCCCCGCCCATTGACGATCTGGAGCCGCCACGGGTTCTTCAATTCCTGTCCGTTTGGCGTCCGGCTGTGCCGGGATATGGAGAACTGCTGTGCAGTAGAGAAGCCGTTTTGATCCGGCTCCCCAAAGATCTTGCTGATACTCCATTCAAATTCCTGGAAGCCTGCGGTAAGGCGGGTCAGGAAAAACTGGATCTGCTCCGGAGCCAGGTGGAACCGGGTGATGATGTTGCGCTCCCCGGTGCCGTTGGAATAGTCCTGGATGGAAACGCCGATCAGGGAATGGACCTTGTGGTTATTTTCTGAGAACTCCCCTTTGGCGTGGAGCTGGGCGTAGCTGGTATTGGGCGCTGCCCGCAGCCGGTCGTGGAAGGAGATCAGTTTTTTGTCATTCTGGATCTTACAGATCTGGTCAGAAGCCTTGTTCTGGTAAGACTGATTCATGGTTTTCACCTCTTTTTTCTTAAACTGGGATTATCTGAGATACTGTTTGATAAGAATGGTAAGATTCTTTGGAAGGTCGTCCAGACGGGTAATGTCCAGGAACCCTTCCTGGTAGATGCGCTGGATGGCATCCTTGTCCTCTCCGATCGCTGCCGCAAACAGGATGATATTCTGTCTGGCGTATTCCTGCTTGATCCCCCGGAGATCTGCTTCCGCCTCCGTGCCGTAATAACCGTCATCTGCGGGCTGGCCGTCGGAGATCAGGATCAGAAGTTTCCGCTTTTCCGGTCTTTGCGCCAGATGCTCTGCAACAAAGCGGAGCGCAGCGCCGTCCCGGTTGCCGTTTCGGTCTATCATATCCATCAGCCGGTAGCGGTCCTTCTCATCTACAGAATCAAACTCCGCATAGGAATAGAGGGCTACCCCACGGGAATCCGTGGAATGACCGTAGATGGTCACCGGGATGCCCAGGCTGACGCAGAAGTCATAAAGGACAATGGCTGTCTTTCTGGCATGGGTGATGCGGTCACCCCACCCCATAGAGCCGCTTTCATCAATCAGAAGCCCCACTGCCAGCCGCTGTTCATCGGCGGGGAGCCGGGTCCTTATGAAGAAAGAACCGTCCTGGTGATGGAAGGAGCGCATATCCAGCCGCCGTCCATACAGCAGGTTCTTCTGTTTCCCGCCTTCCGCCTCCTCTTTTAAGAGGGGCAGGATGGTACTCTGCAGGCGTTTGGATGCCCGAAGAAGGGGCGGCGAGATTTCTTCATATTGCCGGATCAGATGGTCTGAGATCTCCTGGATCCGGTGAATGGTCACATGGATCCCAGCATGGGCATTTCCGTAATGGATCTCATTTGCCGCTTTCTGCAATTCTTCGGATAACTGCTGTTCATAGGCTTCCTGCGCTTTTTCTGCTGCGGCTTCCTTTAAGACACGGGCAATATCCGCTGCCGCATCCTCATAGCCGGTGCCGGCATACTGAGGCGCATAGGTTACGCCCGGGTCATTGCCGTCCAAAATAGCGCTGGTCTTGGCAAGAGCCAGCCTCCCGCCTTCCTCCGCCATCACTTTTTCCGTTTCCTTTAATTGTTCCTCACGGCCTTTGGAAGAAAAGAAATCTGCGTCTTGCGGATCGGTGCCTGCGCCTCCTTTGGCGGAAGGGATATTTTTTACCTCCGCTCCGTCTTTTCCCAAAGGAATGGGCGTGCCGCCTGCAATCTGCTGATCCAGTAGATCCTGAAGTTCTTTTGCTGCTTCCGTTTCATTCTTTTGTTCCAGTTTTTCCCGCATTTCTTCTACCAGCGGTTTGATAAAGTCCCAGAACAGGACCAGCAGGCAGTTTGTCGCAGTCAGCCGCTCCTTGATTGAGGGCGCTTCCAGTGCCGTGTCGATATATTCCATGCCTTCAGTCAGCACATCCAGATATTCGCTGTCGCTTTGGAAGCGGTTGCTGATGGTGCCGGACCGGCAATAGGCCAGAAGCAGGTTGGTCGCAATCGTAAACGGCTGATAGTTCCGGCTGAGCTGTTCGTGAAGATCCGGGATCTGTTCCACCATCCGCAGGTTATTGAGCTGGATGCCCTTGCGGAAGCTGCCGGGAAAGGCAGCGCACATCCTTGCTTCAATATAGACGTCTTCCAGGATGTTCTGGAGAGAAGCCGCACAGGTCCGTAAGGTCAGAGATACGGCCTTGTCTTTTTCCTGCAGTGCGTCCATGATCTCTGTCTGGCTTTTCTGATAAGCGGACAGCTCCACGGAAGGATCTTCCGGGTAAAACGTGCCGTTCCCCAGATTTCTCAGGTAGAGGTTCCGGGTGGTGAAATCGGTATACAAAAGATGTGCCGTCTCATGCCCGGTCATCCCTACCAGGCTCAACGCCCGCAGGAAGCGGGACGGAAAGCTCTGGGTGACATGGTTCGCTGCATTCAGGTAGATCTTGTAAGAGTCGGTGTAAGCCAGTGCCGCATCCTCGGACTCATCCCAGGAGATCAGCGCCTGCAGTCCGTAGCAGTAACGCCCGGTAGCAGCCCGCGCCTGGGAAGTCAGATAACGATGGAAGGCAGAGGACGTAAAAAATTCCTGGTCGGGAATGGAAGTCTCCTCTTCCCGGATCATCTGTTTTAATTTTTTCTGGTTGCTGTTCAATCTTTTATTTCCTTTCTGTGAGATTTTTTGTCAGCAGGTCTTCCACGGAGCAGCCGTAATACTCTGCCAGTCTGAGGACAGCGTAGGCAAGGGGCGTGGACCTGCAGTTTTCGTAATTCATAATGGTTTTTGGCGGCAGGCGTAAAATCCGTGCCACCGCTTTTTGGGAAAGCCCGCCCCGGGATTTGCGTAAGTAGGACAGGTTTTTTGCAAGAAGTGCATACATTTCTGGTTCTGTGAGAGTTGATTTACCCATAGGATCGCCTTCTCTCTCTTCAATATGGCAGGACAGGATCCAGACAGCTTTCCTCAACCTCCGTGCGGCTGTTCGCATCTGCCGTAGCGGAAGGCAGGATGGTGTAATGGGCGGACTCCCGGATATCGCCGCAGACCATATAGGACTGCACCCAGGAAATCAGCTCCCGGACACCGCAGCATCCATCTGTGATCAGGTTCTCCCGACAATATTCCGAGATGGCATGGACGATCCGTGCCATTGTCTGGACGGTCTTTTTCTCTTTACAGCCGGTGATGCCAAGCACCCGCTCCACCAGGGTCTCCTCATCCGGCTCCATCAGGTCGATGAGCACACTCATACGGGAGATTACGGACTGGTTTAAGGGCTTGCAGCCTGCATAGTCATTGTTTGTTGTTACGACGATCACCATATCCGGATGCCGCTGTACCGTTTCACCGTTGGGGAGAAACACACTGTTGCATCGGTCCATCAGGGAGTTTAATCCCACTAGCACACCGGGATTTGCAATGACCGTCGGCTCCTGTATCTCAATCAGGTATCCGTTCCGTATTGCTTCCACCAGCGGCGTATCCACGTAGCGGAAATGCTGCTGGCTGGTTTTGGAGGCATAGTATTCGTGCATTTCATCAAAAATAGTATCAATGAGCTGCTTGTAGACCTGATCTTCTGTAATATTTTCATCGTAGGTTCCGGTCAGTTTTTCATAGGCGCTTGCCGGGTCCAGCATGATATCCTGGAAAGACGGATACTGCCGCTCCAGGGCAGTGCGTTTCCCGTCCACATCCGGCAGGATCTGCCCGAGCAGATCGAATACCTCTGTATTTGCGGAACAGGTCAGGCACCGGTAAGGAAGATGAAGCCCGGAAGCAACTGCTTTGGCTCCTTCCGTTTTTCCCGTACCGGCAGGGCCACGCAGAAGAAAGTTCCGCATGGGCTGTACCGTGTCCGTAGTGACTTTTGCGTGTTCACAGATCCGTTTGACTTCCTTCGGGATGATATACCAGTCCGGCAGTACCGGGACGGTCAGTTCCTCCTCCGGAGTCAGTACACGGGCAGGTGACAGGATATACTGTCCCACAAAATCCGCTTTCGCTATGACTTCCGCTTTCTTCTTAAAGGTGTTGCCGGGCTTCAGTACCTGGAACGCCCCGTGGATGATCTCTGTAGGCGCATAGGTTCCCGTTTGAAGAGCCAGCGGCTTCAAAAGCGGGATGACACCATTGGGAGCGATATCCGTGCGGATCCCTCCCGTTGCGAGCGTATCACTGTATCGGATCCGGCGATAAGCGTTGTCACAAAGGACAGCCGCCGTTTCTGCCGCCTCGTCCATGTCCGGATAACCGGCTGCACGGTATTCCTTTAACTGCTGGTATTTCTCATTGAACTCCTCATCGGAAAGAAACGTAGGCATCAGAGCGAATAACAAAGCAGTTCCTGTATTCTCGGAATCTTTAAATACATATTTCTCCGGTGTATTTTCCGTATCCGGCGGCACCGTGTACTTCCCGGCAATAAATTTCCCGTTTGCCGGGTTATAGACCACCACATGAAGTTCTCCGGTACGGCTGGGATATTCTGCCACCGTATAGGTATTGGTCTGGCTCCCGATTGCGCCCAGTTCCTCTGCGGACTTCCCGCCTGCGGGCTCCTCCAGTTCCATATAGGTCAGGACGGCCTGCAGCGTAGCCGCATGGAGCGTGCTTCTCTTCTGCGGCTGGGTACAGTATTTGGATGCGATATTCTTAAATACGGCGTCATCCGTATAGTCTTTGAAAGGTTCTGGGAGCGTGCGCTGGAAAGTCCAGCTCTCCACTAATTTTCCACTTGCCATTGTTGCTTTTCCTCCTTATGCCCAGGTGATCTCCACTGCGTTTTCCGTCTCTGCCGCTTCCAGTTCATCATCGGCAAACACCTGCAGGAGTGCAGGCCAGTAGGCTTTGGGCGGGAAATGCTCCAGCTTGCCTTTTACTTCCGGATCTTTCCCGTTGAGGATATAAACGTCCCCCTGTTCTCCGATGAACAGCTTCTGGTGTCCTTTTGCCTGTAAATTCCCGATCATTTCCACAAGGAATGGTTTCCCAATCAGGGAGTACCAGGACGCAGGATCAACCTTTGGCGTATCCGGGGATGCGGATTTGTCGCCTCTCCGCTTCAACGCAGAGACAGTCAGCATCTGAAGATGCAGGTTTCCGTACTCATCCATAGACACTTCCGCAAAGTTATGATTACCGGTGTTCCTGGTAGATAAGCGGATCGCATCGCCATCCAGCAGGTGGGAAAGACGCAGAGGTTCTGCAAATTCCCAGGTAGCTTCCGGAAAAGCAGACTGAAGTGTATCTGTGATCTGGTAGCTGATCTGCCGGATCAGGATGGTTTCCAGATCTGAGTTCCCGTTTCCTGTATCCGTTGCCCTTCCAGTCGGAATCCGCAATTTCCGGAGTCCGGAAGCAAGCGGAGGGATGATAAGGATTGCCAGGGAAACAAGGACACCTGCAGCAGCGATGCCAGTCATCAGATAGGATTGGCTTCCCTTTGGGAGCAGAAATGCCGCCGCAAACAGGCACAATACGGTGATCTGTAACGTCTTTTTGATCGTTCTGGCTTTCTTTGCTTTCATGTAAATTCTTCCTTTCTTCCTAAACTTGCTGTGCCGCACCCAGGAGAGCCGATGATCGGCGTTCTCCTGGATCCTGTGCAGACACAAAAAAGAACTGCCTGTACGGAGTAGTCTCCGGGTGCAATTCTCTACATGGATCGTTTCTTATGAAATTTTTTGTGCGTCGGCATCAAGCGACAAAGGGAAGTGTCTCAGCCTGCTGTTCTGTAACCTGGGTAAATCCATCTCCCGGATAGCCGC
This sequence comes from Eubacterium sp. An3, assembly GCF_002159465.1. Taxonomy (NCBI): domain Bacteria; kingdom Bacillati; phylum Bacillota; class Clostridia; order Eubacteriales; family Eubacteriaceae; genus Eubacterium; species Eubacterium sp. An3. The sequence continues at coordinate 14,394 of NZ_NFIR01000021.1, read as the reverse complement.
CCTGTGTTCCCGGAGCTGCCCCGTTTCCAGGAGCATAGCCGCCGGAAGGCTGCTGGTTCGGATTGCCCTGTGCGTAATTCGGTGCGCTTCCAGGATTCGGAGCATAGCCGTTCTGGGGCTGTCTGTAACCGTTCTGCGGTACGTTCCCCTGTGGAACATTTGTTCTTCCCTGTCCTCCCCGTGCATATCCATTCTGGTTCTGTGGTGCGGCGCCTGCAGGTGCATAATTGCCGGCAGGAGCACCGGATGCCTGTGGATAGCCTCCCTGTGCGGGTGTCGGGTATCCGCCCTGCTGATTGGGAACAGGAGCTCCTCCGGGCTGTCCGTAGCCGTTCTGAGGAACGCCTCCGGGTACACCGGGATTGGTCCCGTTTTCATCGTCATAAGTCAAGGGCGCAAACTGCCAGTCTTTGACAACCACGCTGGGGCCGGAGTTTGGTTTTCCCTGGTTTTTCCCCTTCTGATGAACGAAGGGATGCAGCTCCAGATCTCCAATGATAATCAGTCCGGTGCCTTTTTTTACACCTGCTTTCATCAGGCGGTCTGCCAGATAAGAATTGAAATAGCAGGAATAAAATACGTTCTCCTTGTTTCCGTCCGCTCCCCGCTGGGGGCAGGGGATGTCCAGAGTCGTATAGGTCGTGTTGCTGTTCTTTGCCTGCACGATCTCAGGATCCGTTGTCGGCCTCCCTGGTAAAATGATGATTGCTGACATAGAAATTCTCCTTTCTGCCTCTTTGGGCGTTAAAATAAATAATAGTGAAAATAAAAAAAGTGCCATTACAGTGCCGTAAAAAACGGCATTATAATGACACGATTTTCCAACTTAAACAGCATGTGTCCTGGGTGAATGGCCCAGACTCCCATTTCGGGATGACACAAAAACTCAAATACAAGATTATAGTAGCACAAGATATAGTGGGTGTCAAATGCAATCAAACAATATATGCAATCAAACATCAAACAATATATGCACTCAAACAATATATTGCTGAATTGAAACGGATAGTATTTTTGCAGAAAATATCGGGAAGGGCTAAAGAAGTGATTGCTGGGACCTTGAAAAAAATAGTCAACGTATTAGAATGGAATTGACTGAAATAGTCAAAGGAGGTCTGAAAATTGTCTGCGGAGAAGTTTGAGGAATTACCGTCCGAAAAGAAAATGCGGATTATAAACGCAGGACTGGAATGTTTCGGGCAATACGGATATAAAAAGGCAAACACTGATTTGATTGTTGAAAAAGCAGGAATATCTAAAGGACTGTTATTTTACTACTTCAAAAATAAAGAAACGTTTTATCTTTACCTGTGCGATTTTTGCAGCAAAGTTTCTTTGGAAGCAGTAGATGTAGCGGAAATGAGTGCCATAACTGATTTTTTCGATATGTTGGACTTCGGGATAAGAACCAAATTGAAAATATGGTCTGACTATCCTTATATGTATGATTTTTCGCTGCGGATGGTTCTTTTTCAAGACGAAAAAGTTTCGGCTTCGGTTAATGATTATCTCGCTGAAAATTTTGATACCACATTCGATGAATACTTCAAGAACATTGACTTTTCGCGATTCAAAGAGGACATTGATCCGAAGTACATTTACAAAATGTTTTCGTGGTTATCCGAGGGGTATCTGTCCGAAAAGCATCGAACTAATCAACCGATTGTGTTTGAGGAAGCTATTGCGGAATTTGAAAAATGGAAAGCAATGATTAAACAGATTAGTTATAAAGAGGAATACTTATGAAGATGATTGAAGTACACAATTTGACAAAAGACTATGGAAACTATAGAGGAATTTTTGATTTAAGTTTTACTGTTGACCAAGGAGAGGTTGTTGGATTTCTGGGATCAAACGGTGCGGGCAAAACAACGACCATAAGACATTTGATGGGATTTATCCATCCCCAGCAGGGTATATCTAAAATTTTTGATATGGATACGTTCTCTGCGGCAAAGCAAATACAATCAAAAGTTGGTTATTTACCGGGAGAAATATCATTCTTGAATGACCGAATGACTGGCAATGAGTTCATCCGATTTATGATGGAAACAAAAGAGAATGTTTCCACAGAACAGGTTCGTCACCTCGTAGATTATTTTGAATTAGATACTCGTATCAAGATCAAAAAAATGTCAAAGGGGACAAAACAGAAATTAGGGTTAGTCGTTGCATTTATGCACAATCCGTCTGTGTTAATCTTAGATGAACCGACCAGCGGATTAGACCCTATTATGCAAAATAAGTTTGTCGAGCTTATAAAATCAGAAAAAGACAAAGGGAAAACGATATTTATGTCGTCCCACATTTTTGAAGAAGTCGAAAACACTTGTGATAGAGTGCTGATGGTTAAAGACGGACACTTGATTGCCGATAAAGGTATCCAGAGTATTCGAGGTACGAACAAAAAGCACTACACGATTACCTTTGCAACCCCTGAACTTGCAAAGGCATTTACACGGGTTCATGCTGACAGTACATTTGATGGAAATTATAAGGTATCTTTTCTACTGGATAGCTCTGTCAATGATCTTGTGCATGAATTAGTACATTACGATGTGCAAGATATAGCAGTAAGAAACCAAACAATCGAAGAAGTATTTATGCAGCATTATGGAGGAACTAAAGCATGATCCGCTCATTGATGAAACAAGAAGTAAAAGCGAACTATAAATTATATGTTATTTTTTTAAGTATCATTGCAATGTATGCTGTCACACTGGTGGCAATGTATGATCCATCACTAAAGGACAGTCTGGAATCATTAGAGGAAAGTATGCCGGTTGTTCTTGCTGCATTCGGTATGCAGGATATGGGGACGACCTTGCTGGATTTCATCATTACATACCTGTATAAATTTGTTTTGATTGTTACACCGTTCATTTACAGTATCGTAATGTGCTATCGCCTACTTGCAAAGTATGTGGAAAATGGATCACTTGCCTATCTGCTAAATTCAAAGCATGGCAGAACGAAAATTGTTATAACACAATGGGTCAATCTGTTTTTGGGGGTGGTTGTGATGATCGCATTCAATACAGGATTGATGATTGTATGCTGTTCCATGATGTTCAAAGGCGCATTGGATATACCCCGGTTTTTATTACTAAATTTAGGCTTGCTCGCCCTGCAATTATTCATTGCGGCGTTTTGCTTTATGTTTGCTTGTCTATTCAATGATGTTAAATATTCAATCGGCTGTGGGGCCGGGGGAATTTCGTTGTTCATCATTATGCAGATGTTTTTTTCTGTATATGATAATGCCAAAATTCTTCTTTACTGCAATCCATTGAGTTTGTTCAATCCAAGGCAGCTTGTCAATGGAAATATTGTTTCGGTTATTAGCCTTGTGGTTTTGTTGGGATTAACTGCTATTTTTCTGACAATTGGATTGTTGGGATTTAGACGAAAGGATTTGCCACTTTAAGAAAATATAGCTATTTCCTGTCGGGCGACGGCAAAAGAAAAACTGTCGTGTAGCAGTCCTTTTGGATTTTTTAGGTTTTCTGGTCTCTACTTTAAAAAGTATTTTGAGGTTTATATAGCAACAGGGGGAACAGATGTTTTGCGATTACTGGAACATCAAAAAGTCGATGCAATCTGTTCTGATTACAATATGCAGAATGGCACAGGACTGGATTTACTCGTAGAAATTCGTCAAAAAGGAATCCCTGTCCCTTTCCTGCTTATGTCTGGCGATGATGATTGCCTGTTTAAAAAACAGACAAAATTTTATGGTGGCGTTTTCTGTTGCAAAACCGATTATGATTTGATCGGAAAAATAAAAGCTTTGATTAACACTGAAACGAAATAATGTCTTTCGACTTTTAAACAGGTGATGCGTAATGGAACAGATCGAAATCATCCTTCGCTCCACGGATCCAACTGGAAAGGTGACAGAGCAGATCCTGGCGAAATTTGATACAGAGAAACTAGCGACAGATCATGATAAGGTTCTTCAGTATTCCGGTCTTTGCATTGATCCAGTCAAGCACCAGATTTCTTACCAGGGGAAGGTGCTTCCTCTGACGGAAACGTATGAATTTCAAACTCTGGTGTACCTTGCCGGTCAGCCAGGGAGAGTATTTACAAAAGAACAGATCTTCCAGGCAGTCTGGAAGGAGGAACCGGTGGAGGTAAGTGGCGCTGTATTCTGTATCATTGCAAATATCCGATAGAAGCTGCGGAAGGTTACAAAAAAAGAATATATCCAGACCGTGCGGGGAGTTGGATACAAATTTGTGGATGTCCCAGGGGAGTGATCTCCTGGGATTTTTCTACAAAAAATAAAAAAATTGATTAAAAGTTGCTTTTTTCTTGTTTTCAAACGTTATACCTTATAAAAGGAAGTAAACGAGAACAAGATAGATGAAACTAGGAGAATTTTTGTGTTTGAAAAAAAGCTTGTGAAAAAACTTATCTTCGATGAGGGTGAGATAGAGACGCTGATACAAGAAAACTATAAATGTATATATAGATATTGTTTTTATCATGTGAGAAATAGGGAGGTGGCTCAAGATATTACTCAGGATGTGTTTTTAAAGTTCATAAAGGAAATAGATAGATATAAAGAATATGGTAGGCTGAAGAACTATTTATATGTTATCGCAAAAAATTCTATCAGGGATTACATCCGTAAAACCAAAAATGTGAATTTGAAATTAGTGGAAGAAGGATATGATGATGGCGGCATAGATAAAAAGTTAATGCAAATGAGCATTTGGGAAGCATTGGACTCTTTGGATGATTTAGACAAGGAAATAATTATTTTGAGATATTATCAGGAACTCAGAATTAAAGATATTTCCCAGATAATAGATATTCCTGCATCTACTGTTCGATATAAATTGAAAAATGCTGAAAAAACGCTGAAAAATAGATTGGAGTTATGAAATATGATAGATAAACGGTTAATGAAAGAACTGGGGAAAATAGAGGTGCCTTTGTACGACATCCGGAAATATGAAGAAACTATTATGAAGGCTAAGGCAGTAAAATTGTATCCAGAAAAACAACGGATGTGTAATAAAGAATTTTTTATAAACCAGTTACGATTTATTAATAAGAAAACATGGCTTCTAAAGTTTATTATTTCTATCATGATCTTATATGTAATCAGCACTGAACAAATTGATATTAGCGGTTGGACATGGACCTTGATCGCAGTATCTGGTCCTGCGCTATGTTTAATTAATGCGAATGAGATATGTAACATATTTCAGCCAGGAATGGTAGAAATACAAATGACAGCCAAAAACTCATTTGGCAAAGTGCTTATGGTTCGTTTGATAACATTCGGATTATTTGATTTGATTTTTTTCGTATGCATGGCGTTAGGAATGTCTATATTTAAGAAAACTATAATTTGGCAGGTAATATTATATGGAATAGTGCCTTATATCATTATGTGCTTTGGATGCTTGATGATTTTAAATAGGTGCAGGGAGGAGAATGTTTCGCTGTATTCTTTAACCTGGGGAGTATGTTTAAATTGTATAATTATAATTTCCAAAATATCGGATATAAGAATATACCAGGCATCTTACTTTAATATGTGGTTAGGCATAGGGCTAATAGCTTTGGGGGGCACGATAATAGAGTTACACAGACTTTTTAAAAAGACAGGAGGAAATCTGGATGAAATTAGCTATGGAACATCTGTCTAAACAATTTAAAAATAAAATTGCGGTAAAACAGATTGATACGGTATTAACAGAAGGAGTATATGGGTTTTTAGGTGCCAATGGCGCAGGAAAAACAACGCTTTTACAAATGATCTGCGGAATCATTGAACCTACATCTGGAGAAGTTAAAGTAAACGGTGAAAATAATTTACAGATGGGAGAGCGGTTTCGGGATTTATTGGGATATTTACCGCAGGAGTTTGGATATACGCCAGGTTTTACAGCGCAGGATTTTATGCTCTATATTGCTTCGATTAAAGGTTTGCAGCCGAAATATGCAAAGAGAAGAACAAGAGAACTATTAAAGCTGGTTAATTTAGAGAAAGAGGCAGATAGGAAAATCAGAACCTTTTCAGGAGGGATGAAGCGACGATTGGGTATTGCACAAGCTCTGTTAAATGATCCTAAAATTTTAATTTTAGATGAACCGACTGCAGGGTTAGATCCTAAAGAACGTGCGTATTTCCGAAATATCATATCTGAAATGTCAAAAGATAAAATTATCATTATATCGACACATATTGTATCGGATATAGAATATATTTCTGATCAGGTACTTGTGATGAAAAAAGGAAGCTTTATTTTGCAGGGAACACCAGAAGAGCTACTTGATAAAGTGAAAGGAGAGGTGTGGTCCTGCCATATTCCAAATAAAGACTGGACAAAATTTGAAGCGCAGTTTTGTATAGCAAATTCACATGCATTAGCGAATTATGTTGATGCCAGAATTGTGTCTTTAGAAGCTCCAATTGAGGGGGCTATTAATGTTGAACCAACTTTGGAGGATTTGTATTTGAAGTATTTTTCGGATGAGATGGAAGTAGGTGACAGAAATTAATGGGTGGAATGATTAAATATGAATGGAAAAAGATATGGAAAAGCAGACTGACACAAATATCAGTTATAGGATGTTGTTTATTTTTGGTTTTTTGTGTTTATTCAAGCATTATTCAAATTACTGCAACAGATCAAAATGGCCAGACTGTAAGTGGAATGCAAGCTGTTGAAGTTTTGAAAGATACTCAGCAGCGGCAAGAATTAACACAGGATAGAGTGAATGAAATTGTAAATCAGTATTTAGAGTACGCTAATAACCCTGATACTAATTCCAATAACGAAGCGTACCATTACTTGTCTGAAGAAAAATATAGAACTTTTTATCAGTCCAACAGAGAGTTACTGAGTTTAATTTCAAATGTATATAAGGAACCTGGCAGTAGTATGGACATAAAGGATGTTTTTGAGGAAAATGTCGGTAAAGATTTTATACAAGCACGTCTTGAGAGAGACCAGAAATATATTCAATTAAGAGAAGAGCGAGGCCAGCTTACGCCTGTTGAAGCAGATTATTGGGAGCGTGAAGTGGAAAAAATACCGGAATATCAATATGGTTATCACAAAGGCTGGGACATGATTTTAGATGCACTGACATGGCCTGTTCTGATTATGATGATTATTTGCATCGGGATTGCACCGATTTTTTCCGGGGAATATCAATCAAAATGTGACTCGCTAATACTATGTATGAAATATGGAAAAAGCAAATTGATATTTGCCAAAATCATTACAGTATGGCTATTTACGACTTGTGTATACTGGGGAATTACATTAATTTATTCAGCAGTATATCTTGGTCTTCTAGGAACTGATGGAGCAGACCTACCGATCCAATTAAAATATCCTGCAGTATCCGTGGGATATCATTTAACAATGGGAGAGGCAGTTATTTATGCATTGGTTTTAGCATATTTCTTTACTCTGGGGATAGTGGGAATAACGCTTTTAATGTCTGCATTACTAAAAAACACATATGGAGTTATTATTATTGCTTTTCTTTTAATAATCATCCCAACCTTTTTATCACCAGATACCGGAGGATATACCTGGAGTCGTATATTGTCTTTATTCCCATCTAAAATTGCAGATTTCTCTTTCCAGTCCTATACTGCCTACAGTATAGGAAATGTGGTAATAAGGTGGCCAGATATGGCAATGATAGTAAACGGTGCCGGAGCTGTTATATTTTCTGCAATTAGTTATTGGATTTTTAGAAAACACCAAGTTAATAAATAAGTTGTAGATGATGAATATAAGCCGATAACTGAAATAATATGTCGTTAATTTGTAGTCATTTGAAAGCTGGTGAGAGATGAGGCAAATTGAAATCATCCTCCGTACCACGGATCCAGCTGGAAAGGTGACAGAGCAGATCCTGGCGAAATTTGATACAAAGGAGCCAGCGATAGGGAGTGATAAGGTTCTTCAGTATTCCGGTCTTTGCATTGATCCAGTCAAGCACCAGATTTCTTACCAGGGGAAGGTGCTTCCTCTGACGGAAACGTATGAATTTCAGACGTTTGTTTATCTCGCCAGTCAGCCAGGAAGAGTCTACACAAAAGAACAGATATATCGGGCAGTCTGGAAAGAGGAGCCGGTGGATGTAAGCAGTGCGGTGTTCTGTATCATTAGTAATATCCGCAAGAAGCTGCGAGAGGTAACAACAAAAGAATATATCCAGACCGTGTGGGGAGTCGGATACAAATTTGTGGATGTCCCCGGAGAGTGATCTCCTGGGATGTTTTCAATGAAAATCGTAAAGAAGTCTAAGAGTGGTGTCTGTTTATCCACAGTGTACTTTTTCTTGGAATAAAAGCCTGGAGGCAGTCCGATGCAGTTCTTTTGCCCTCGTCATAGATTCTTCCGCCATTTCTTTGCTTACGTCTGGAAAGGCTTCTGAAGATCGATCATCCTGTACTTTGGAAGCGGGCCGTACTACGGATGGGATTCCGGCTGAGAAATCAGGAACATTTCTATGCAACCTATTCAAACCCGCATTTGTACCCTTTGTAATCATTTTCTGCAGATCTATAGCGGATATTGTGCGGAGCCCCTGGGATGCAGATGCGTTGAAATGAAGATACGCAGATTTATAGTCATGATGTTCCATCATTGTCATGGCTTTTGCTAATTCATTAGTAGCCTGCTCGTAGTGGCCAAATGCTAACATATAGTGAGCGCGAAACATGATGCACCTCCTATGTTCCTGTGAAAATAGTCTAAGTTACATTACATAAAATATTCTACTTTATTATCAGAAAACAATCAATGGATGGAAGCAAATTGTTAAAATTACTTTATTCTTCTGCAGATACTTCCACCAGTTCCTCGTAACCGATCAGCGCCGGATCGTGAAGTGCTTTTCCTGGATTTTCTTCCAGCGCGTATTCTCTTTTAAAATAAAGCCGATAACTGTGGCCAGCCAGAAGCCGGGTATTTTTTTCCAGGCTGAAGCGGTATTCTTTCCCTTCCGTAGTACGGAACAACACCTGCTGATTCCGGGTGAGGGGCGATTTCTCCCGCTTAACACAGGTGCCTTCCAGGATCAGGTAGTCTTCCGTCTTGATGGTACGATATAAAAGAAGGAAGCGGATGATGCAGCACACTCCAAGAAGCAGGCTCATGACCAGCAGGATGGTATCCTTCTGAGACAGGGCATAAACGCCTCCAAACAGGACACAGAAAAGGCCGACTGCACAGATGGCAGCCAGCCGGGTGAATAATGGTTTCGGCATAGGGTTCTCCTTTCGGATCAAATCTTCTGGAACAGGATCTTCTGGTTCAGGTACAGGTTGCTGACCGCTTGCAGGATGGGATACTGGGCGTGGGTGATCTGCACGGTATCCGTAAGGGTGCTGCAGGTGTCTTCCGGCGAGGTGTAGAGCTTTTCCAGGATATCCTCTTCCTTCCGGATCAGGACGCCCCGCTCCATACTGAGCAGCAGCTCTGCCGTGGACAGAGACGCTTTCCCGGCAAGAGCCAGGACTTCCCGCTCCGTGGGCGTACATTTTGTCTTACGCAGGAGCCGGGGAATGTCTTTTAAACGCACCTGCCCTTTGGTGTAGAGCAGGAACACACTGGCAAGCCGGGGAAGGAAACGGTCCTCGACGGGTGTGATGGTCAGCGTTCCCAGAAGCCGGTACAGGGCGTCCACAGCGCTTACTCCCATCCCTTTTACCAAGAGGCCCCGCAGGAGCAGCCGGTTCAGGTAATGGGACAGCGGCAGAGAGATGGACTGGCCGGAGTCCGCACAGTTCTTTTCAAACAGCCGCTCCAGTTCCGGATAGGTCAGGATCTGGAAGGCCAGGCAGCTCCACACCAGAAGCTCTTCTTTGGACATCCCGTATTCCTTCTGATTATTGATCACATGGGGGACCGGTTTCCCGTTCACATTTACAAACTGAAGACTGCCGACAGCGGTATAGAGCGTAAGCATAAAAGTTCCTCCTTTATCGTTCAGGATAACAGAGCGCACAGCGCTGCATCCTGCTGTAAAAATCTGCGGGCTTTGCTCTGCCAGGCCCGGATATGGTTGGAAGGCACCTGGTAGTGAGCGGACAGCTCCTTGGCCGAGTAACCCTCAAGCTGGAAGCAGAGGGCCTCAATGCCTTTTTGGATGGTGCTGCACTGGGAGGCTTTGAGCGTCTCCAGATAAGCACCTGCCGCCGTATCTTTCAGTGCCAGGGGCGCTGCATCCGGCATTGCTTCCTGCTCCTGGCCAATCTGCAGGGCCGGCATAGCATCCAGCAGATCTTCCTGCAGCGGGCAGAAAAGATCTTTTCCCCGGATTTCGTGACGCCAGGAGTCATAAATGGCATTGCGGATAGCAGCTGCAGCGTATGGAGTGAAGGGGAACCCTTCCCCGCAGGAGACGGCTGCCCGGCACAGGGCCAGGTATCCGATCTGGCAAAGTTCCTGCCGCTGCTCGCTGGTTAAAGGGCTTCCGTTTGTCATTGAGCGGATGATCTTTGGGACCAGATCCATATGATCTTCCGCCAGCTGCTTCTGGGCGGGTGTCATGGGCTTTACCATCGCATTTCCCTCCCTTCAGCCTGCCGCCTGAAGGCGGGGGCGCTGGTTTGCCAGAAGTTTTTTGGACTCCCGGATCACCTGGTCACACATATAGTTCCCGAACATCCCGATGTGTGCCTGCTCATCGGAGAGGCAGAACTTGTCCGCCATCCAGTGATAGGCGTCGGGGCGGCTTAAGATCCCCCTCAGCCAGATCTGGTCAAAGATCTGATGTGCCAGCATCCGTTTCTTCCGAAGTTCCTGGTCTGCCAGCGTGCCTTTGGGGATCCGGGTTCCGGGATGGACTCCTACATAGGCGTCGCACCTGGGATAGTTGCTGCATACATAAACCTTGCCGCCGTAGGACTTCTCCCCATAGACGAAGGAAGCGTCCCGGAGGATGGCAGTGCCGCCGCAGTATGGGCAGCGGATGGATTTCTTCTGTTTCATAGTCTGTTCACCTCAATTTCATACGTATGGCATAAGTACGGCATACGTTTATCATTCTCTACGTATTGCTTACTTATAGTGTAAGGATAAAGGTGACAGATGCCCATAGGATGAGCGCCGAAACTGGTCCCAGATCCGGACCAAATGGCACGTTTCACCATTTTTACGGCCAGTCCGAGTAAAAGATGGCCTTGATCAGCGGAAACAGGCCGCTGTCCGTGAAGCGCTCATAGTTGACTGGTGTGAAGATGAATCCGGCGCAGAAGATACGCACCAGAAACAGGATCACCAGAACCTTGCAGACCAGGTACAGCCGCATGGTGCGGGGCGTCCAGGGCTTTGTGGGGCGGAACTTCCGGTACAGGATATACAGCATGGGGAGAAAGATCAGGGTGGTAAATGTCCTGTCGATCCAGCAGATGATCAGAATCAGATAACTCATGTGATGCTCCTCCTTTCGTTTTCTTACTTATCCCATACGTAGAAGCCCTGCAAAACGCAACTTTACCAGTCATAGCAGGCTGCCTCCTGAAGACGCAGCAGTGCTTCCGGAAGACAGGGGGCGTCAAGCAGCCCCTCTTTCTCCAGATAAAGCCGGTACAGGGAGATAAACTGCTCCATGGTCAATGCGCCGGCGCACTCGGTGGGCTCCGGAAGCCGGGCGAAAAGAAGCCTGGCATCCCTCATGAGGAGGATACAGGGCTTCCCCTCCGGATCCGGATGATACAAAAAGTCCGGCTGTCTGCAATATCCCGGAGTTTTGCAGGAAACGCAGCGCACATATACGCACTGGTGCCAGTTCCCTTCGCAACAGTCCAGGAAATGGCGGATATGCCTGGCATCCGCCGTACAGTGGGTTCGTTCCATATCTGTCACCTTCCATAGAAACAGGCGGTTCAGTAATAGGAACCGCCTGTTAGAGTCAATGTGTGGGTTACTGGTTATCCTTCTGTTTCCGTCTGCGCAGATACAGGAAGGTCAGTGTCCCGGCAAGGACAAGAGCGCCTGCCCCGATGCCAAGGTAAAGAAGGATGGGTGCATCATCCCCGGTCTTGACCGGATTAGAAACGGAAGGTGTTTCCGTCGGCTCTTCCGGTACTTCCGGAGGATTTTCGGAGAGATGTACGGTCTGTCCCGCATCGTCAATATCCTTGTGAGAGCAGATCTCCCGCTGTGTCCCGTCTGCATCTACATAGTAGAGGGTTTCAAAGACAACCAGGGATTTTCCTGCAAGGGAGCTGCCGTCTAAGGTAAATACAACCTCTACGGAGCCGCTGCGCTCTTCCGGTGTAAATGCGGTTTCAGCCGTGACCGGATTGCCGTCAAGAAGCAGTTCTTCCCCGGTTTCCTGATCCATCAGCACGCCCTTTAAGAGATAGGATGCCCCGGGAATCAGGTTTTCATAGGAAACCGTATCCTTGATGGTTACCTCGCTGTCGGCCAGGATCTCCTGATCCCCGTCCTCCCCGTCTGTGGCAGAGGTGCCGATCTGCGGGAAGTAGATACTTTGCGGATCGGAAGAAATGTCCCTGTGGGACGCAACCACCTGATCTTTATAAAAGATTTCCTCGAAGACCACCAGTGTTTTTCCGGCCAGTGCCTCTGCGTTAAACGTAAAGGTCAGCTCGGTGGTTCCGGAAGTCTCCTCCGGGGTAAATTCTGCTTCAGCCGTTACGGGCTTGTCATCGATCAGCAGCTCTTCGCCGGTTTCCTGATCCATCAGCGTGCCGCGGATCGTGAAGGTTTCCCCGGCAATGAGGTTGGTATATTCGGCTGTATCCGTAATGGATGCTTCCGTTTTCGCAAGACCGGTCTGGTTCCCAAGTTCCGGATTTCTTGCAGTGGTGCTGACAGAAGGCAGGACCAGGGTCTGCTCCGGTGAATCGAGATCCTGGTGGGAAGCGATTTCTTCCTCCCCATAATATAGAGATTCAAAGACAACCAGTGTCTTGCCTGCCGCTTCCGTGGCGTTGAAAGTGAACTCCACATCCACGGTCCCTTCCGTGCTTTCCGGTGTAAAGGTCAGCTCAGAAGTCACGGTTTCCCCGTCAATCTCCAATGCTTCCCCGGTTTCTTTATCCATCAGGATTCCCTGCAGGGTAAGCTCTTCTCCGGCGGGTACGTTGGAATAGGATACGGTATCAATGAGTGTCACTTCCTCATCCGCGTGAGCCATCTGAAGGCCGGTTTCGGAATCTTTCACCTGAGTACCGATCTCCGGGAAGAAGATGGACTGGTCCTGATCCTCGATATCGGCGTGAACAGCCATTTTCAGGTCATCCTGCCACAGTTCCTCGAAGCAGACCACGGTAGTTCCGCCAAGGCCCGTAGCGTCAAAGGTAAATTCTACTTCCACGCTGCCGGTAGATTTTTTCGCCGTAAAGGTCGTCTCTGCTGTGACCGGTTTCCCATCAATTTCAAAAGGTTCCCCGGTTTCTTTGTTCATGAGCGTGCCGACCACCCGGTACTCCACGCCTTTTTTCAGCCCTTCATACTCAACCGTGTCCACAATCGTTACCTTGTCATCGGGCTTTGCCATATGGGAGCCGCTTTCTTTATCCAGTGCGGTTGTAGCAATCTCCACCTTGTCATTGGTCAGCGTTCCCAGGTCGATGGTAACAGAGTCCCGGTACACTTCTACATCAAAGGTAAGAAGGTTTCTGCCCTCATTGGCTTCGCAGCGCTGTTCTTCGATGGTGTAAGTATCATAGATCAGGGCACCTTTGGAGTCATCCGGCTCGGAGGTTCCAAACCAGATGCCGTCTTCCGCAGTCTCACCCCGGTTGGTATTGGAGGTATGTTTGTTCCACTCTGCGGATGTGCTGGCATAACCGTTTTTATCGGTCACGATGGTATGGCTCTCGCCGGTTGTTTTGGAAGTAATAGTAAACGGTACGCCTGCGAGACGGGACAGATCCCCGTCGCTGACTTTAACAAGCTCCAGGTCCCCACGGATGACCTGGTTTTCAATGGATGAGCCGGTTTCGGTCAGTTCCACGATCTTGCCGTCTTCCGTGATGTCAAATTCCAGGGAGATACGGCCCTCGTTCAGATACCCTTCCGGTGCTTTTGTCTCATCCACCCGGTAATGGCCGTAAGGCAGGGCATCTTTCGCCGTGGAAGCCAGCCCCTTCTCATCCGTCACAAGCGTCAGGACGATTTCCCCGTTTTCGTAGGTTTCCCCGTCCACGATCACCGGATTGGCATTTAAGCTGGTGATGGTAAATTCTGCGCCTTCCAAGGTAGCACCGCCCTGAGCGGCAGCTTTCCCGGTTTCGATGTCACGTTTCTGCACTTTGGTCCTATGTCAAGAAAAAGTACAAATTAAATATGCCCTTTTAATGTTGAGTTACCCTGCTAAAGCTTCAGCTCTTTCATCTAATGCTGCATAGTATTCTTTTTCATACTGATC
>NZ_NFIR01000020.1:0-65897 GCF_002159465.1 Eubacterium sp. An3 | reverse complement strand
GGAAGCCGCTGCTACACAAAAACCGGCGATTTGACAAGCTGTAAAGAAGCAGATTTGACACTTTTGCCGCTATACAACCAGCCCTGTTCCGTGGTACAATGAAACCACGGAATAGTGGGCTGGCTGTCGGAAACGGAGGATTTTATGTTAAGACAAGCCACCCAAAACCTCATTACCGCCCTTTATCCGAGATTGTCCCATGAGGACGAATTGCAAGGCGAGAGTAATTCCATATCGAACCAAAAACGGATACTCGAAACCTTTGCAAAACAAAATGGCTTTACCAACCTGCGCTGGTACACCGACGACGGCTATTCCGGCGCGAACTTTGCTGAGGTTAGATAGCGATACTTTTTACATCAACCATGTTACGGCGGTCATGGTTGACAACTTGCGTCGGCTCCTGCTCGGTATCAACCTGTCCGACAAAGCTGTAATGGATTTCGATTTTCCGGGTGTTGGTTTCCCGATCCAATTCGTGTATCAAGATACGGTCGATAAACTCATGGACGTTTTCATAGGTCAATTCCTGTATGTCGCTGTATTTCCCGACAATCTGAATAAACCTTGATATATCCCTTTTTCGCTCGGTAACGGTTGCGATCTGCTGTTGTAACTCGTCTATCCTTGCGGCAAGGGATTTCTTTTCGTCCTCATAGCCGGAAGTTAGAAACACAAACCGTTCATCTGTCAGTCTGCCTAATGCGTTGTCCTCATACAGCTTGCGGAAAAGCGTGTCAAGTTCGGTCATACGCGCCTGTGCTTTGGAAAGTTCCTTTTGCTGCTGCGCTAATGCCTTTCTCGCTTCCATGTCGCCGTACTCGGTAGCTTTACAGATAAAGTCCTGTTCGTGTTCCTTAACATACCGCAAAATCCGCCGCATATCTTCCAGCACTAAATCAAGAAGTACGTTTTTGCGGATATAATGAGAGGTACACTCGCTGCCTGTCCTTGCCCTGTTGCGCCATGCGCCGCAAGAATAGGAAAACTTGCGCGGCTCGATATTTACGCCCTGTTGGTAATACATCTTATGTCCGCAACCAGCGCAAAACAGCAAGCCGGAAAAAATATCAATCTCCGCTGCTTTTGTCGGGCGGTGGCGGGTAGCAATCCGCTTTTGCGCAAGTTCAAAGGTTTCCTCGTCAACAAGCGGCTCATGGGTGTTTGGGAAGAAATAGCGTTGTTCTTCTTCGTTCTTCCGGGTCTTTTTCGACTTGTAGGATACCTTGTGAGTTTTCGCGGTTATGGTATGCCCTAAATATTCCTGCCTTGCTAATATGTCATAGAGCGTTTTGTCCGGCCAAGTATAGGGGGCGATCATTGCCCGCTGATACCGCGCCTGTCCTGTGCGCTGATAGCGCAACGCTCCAATCGTCAAGACTTTGTTTTCCGCAAGCCATTTTTGGATTTCGCACATACGCACGCCGCTAACAAACATAGCGAAAACCTGTTTGACAATCGGCGCGGTTTCCGGGTCGGGTATAAGGTGGTGGCGGTTGTTCGGGTCTGGGATATAGCCGTATGGATATTCCCCGTTGACACGCTCGCCTTTTTGCGCCTGTGCCTGTTTAACTGCACGGATTTTCTTGCTTGTATCGCGGGCGTAAAACTCGTTAAACCAGTTCCGCAAGGGGGTAAACTCGTTATCCTCCCGCGCTGTGTCAACTCCGTCGTTAATCGCGATATAGCGCACTCCGTTTTCGGGAAATACAATCTCTATGAGTTCGCCCGTTTTCAGATAGTTTCTGCCAAGACGGGAGAGGTCTCCTTGTGTCAACAAAGAACCAAAAAATTTTGAAAAGCCAGAGGACGTTTCCGGGCTGTCTGCCCGCCGCGTCCTCCGACTTTTCATCAGGAGGATTATGCCTCGAATTTGTCGTCTAAATCAAAGTATGCCTCATATTGACGAATTATGTGAAGGAAGCCATCATAACCGGTTTCGCTGATAGTTTCAAGAGTTTTGTCGCTTGCCATTTCGGTATGTCCGATTATCACGCCGAGAAGCCTCAAGGTATTAAGCACGGCACGTTGATAATGATATTTCTGCTCCTGGCGGCATACACGAGCCACTTCACTGGTTCCATCAATCTTTCTGTTTCTCACGTCAGCCATCATGCTCAGCGATAACAGAATACTACACGCACGATCCTGCAAATCTGCGGCAGTATTATCTTTGAATGTCAGTTCCATAATTGTCCTCCGTTTCTTCTGTTTGATTGTCTGTCAGGTCTGCAAAGCAGTCCCGGAATTTCCATACAATCTCAATCTGCGAATCCGGATAGATGTAAATATCCTGAATAAATCCCCGTACCATTTCTTTGGTAAGAGATGGGGTATCCTGGTACTGTCTGCTCAGTTCCCGCAGTGGATTTTCCGATGTATGAGCTTCCTCCTCCAGAGCGGCCAAAGCCGATTCCTGTTTCTTTACATCTTCATCCAGTTCTTGAACTGTTTTATCAATCTCAGCCTTTTTCTTAAGATAGCGTTCCTTGCTACAGTCACCGGCAATATAACTTTCATACAGAGTCAGTTTTTCCTGCCGGTAGCGCTCCTGAAGCTGCTGCAGACGGGTTAATTCAGCCATGCAGGCGTTGATCCTGCCTGTCCGGGTAAACTGTAAGGCTGTTTTCTGGTTTTCTTTTTGCCGATACAAAGTAAGCATTTGCTGAATGGCATGAAGCACTACCTGTTCAATGTCAGTCTCCATGAAATGCTTTCCCCGTGGGCAGGATGCGCCCGGATCGGATGCCGACTTATCACATAGATAATATACAGCGCCTTTTCTGCCAGTCCGGCGAGTCATTATCCGATGGCACTCTGCACATCGGACAACACCTTTTAATGGGTACTCCTGTATTCCATGACTACCGCGTTTCCTGCCGAGCTTCAGTATTTCCTGCACCTTCTGAAATTCCTCATGGGTTACGATGGCTTCGTGCATATTCTCCACTACAATCCAGTCCTCTTTCTTATTCGGAAGCGCTTTTTTGACATTGACAGCAGCTTTGGAACGTTTATGCCCAACTGTTGCGCCAGTGTATTCGTACTGATGCAAGATGCCCAGCACCGTATGATAATTCCAGCCGTTGCTTTCTTTCCGTTTCTGAAAACGGTTCTGGCCTGGATGTTTCAGACGGAAGTAACTGCCCGGTGTCAGTATGCCGTCTATGTTCAAAATCTCCGCAATCTGTCTGGTCTTTTTTCCTGCCAGCGCCAGATCAAAAATCCTTCGCACCACCGAAGCAGATTCCGGGTCAATCGCCAGCTTGTTGCGGATAGTCGGGTGAAACTGATAGCCGTAAGGAGCAATGCTGCCCACATACTTGCCCTGCTTCATCATTTGCAGCTTTGCCGTTGTGGTCTTCACGGACAGGTCTTTGCTGTAAGACGCATAGACAATATTTCGGATTACTACATCCATTCCGCTGGTAACACCTTTATAATCGTTGCTGTCATAACCATCATTGATTGAGATATACCTCACACCCAAAAAAGGAAACACACATTCCAGATAGTTTCCCATTTCTGTGTAGTCCCGCATGGCTCTTGAAAAATCTTTGGTAACGAGGACGTTCAGTTCACCGGAGCGGAGCTTTTTCATCATATTCTGAAAAGCCGGACGATTGGTGTTTGTACCAGTAAAACCGTCGTCTACAAATTCCGTGCGTGAAGCATCTTTTAATTCCGGATGCCGGTTCAGAAATTCATGAATCAGCAGACGCTGGTGCTGTACGCTGTCGCTTTCCTCTTTGGATCGGCGTGTATCCTCGTCAGCCATGGATAAACGGATATAAATGGCAACTTTTGGTTCTTTCATGAGTTCGCCTCCTTCTTCTTTTGCATTTCCAGAATACTCTGGCACATTTCCTGATACACATCATCGTAATAAAGAACAACTTCGACAGCGCCATTTTCATAAATCAGAACTTTCTCTATCATGGTATTCACCAGCTTCTGCGTCAGTTCCGTAGTACCGGTGGCCGCCTTCATCATAGACATCCATTTATTATCCGGAGAAATAGAATCAAGAAACTTTGTCCGGCGCTGAACCGCTTCATCTATCAGCTGACTCAGGCGTTCATGTTCTTTCTCATAGGTCTTCTTAGCAAAAGAATATTCTTCTTCATTCAGAATACCTTCCACGTAGCTTTCATATAACTTGCTTCGTTTTTGATTCAGGGCATTCAGCTTCAAGCTGATACTGGAGACAGCGGCGTTGTACTTTTCTTTGAGATTGCTTTCTTCCTTGCTTCCCTTTAAGATATTAAGCAGCCGCTCGTAGTTGAGGGCAACCTGTAGCTGATCCTGTATGACAGTGAGCACTTTTTCATTCAGAACATTCTGTCGTATATAATGCTTTGTACAATGTTCGTGGCGGCGTGAAGTATAGGTGCTGCACTCATATGACCCCATCCATTCTTCCGGTCCCTTTTTGTCAATCCGGTGTCGGTGAAAGTACATTCGCTTTTTACAGTCTGCACAGAATATTTTCTGGTCAAAGAAATCAATCATCTGTTCCCGGATAATGGCAGACTGTTTCATTTTCTCCTGCCGGATACGACTGGCCTCCGCCAGAATATACTGAACTGTATCGAAATCTTCCTGGCAAATGATCGCCGGATGCGTATTTTCATACCAAATCCAGTTTTCTGGATCTTCCTTATGCTTCTTGACACCCTTATAAATAGCGGTACGCATTCTGCCGTGAATCGTGTGTCCCAGATAGACCGGGTTTTCAAGAATGGAATTGATCGTGGACTTTGCCCAACCTTTTCCAACCTGATTGCCATGTCGAGAACCATTTTCACGCTTGCGAAGTTCCGGATGGACAGCGCCTGCTTCTTCTAAGCGGTGAATCATGGAATTGACGGAAACGCCCTCCATCTTCCAGCGAAATATATTCCGCACATAAGGAGCGGCAGCCTCGTCAATTACATAAGCGGACTTATCTTCATTCCACATATACCCGTAAGGCGGGTTACGGCTCTGAAAGGTTCCGTTTTGCTGCTGCGCCAGGAGTGCCGTGGAAACCTTACGGGAAATATCTCTGGAATACAGGGCGTTAATCAAATTTTGCAACGACACAGAGAGGGACTCCATGGAACTGCCGCAGGTAAAGTTGTCAAAGTTTTCTTTGACAGAGATGAAGCGTGTTCCCAATGCCGGAAAAATCTTTTCCAGATAGTTGCCTACTTCAATGTAATCTCTCCCGAATCGGCTCAGATCACGAACCACGATAGCTTCCACCTTACCGCTACGCACATCATCCATCAGCCGGTTCCAGGCAGGACGGTCAAAAACCGTGCCGGTTTTTCCGTTATCGGCGTAAACCTCCGCAAGTCTGAGATAGGGACAGCCTGCAACATACTCCTTACAAACATCAATCTGGTTCTGGAGAGAAGCGCCTTCGTCCTGTTTTCCGCTGTTCTCTACAGACAGCCGTGCATAGATTGCAGTGACATAGGACATCTGCCCGATCTGTGCTGTCGATTCCGGCTGACTGCTGTTTTTTCTACTTTTTCTTGCCATGGTATCCTCCTATGTTCAGCCAGCCGCAGCTGGCCTTTCTTCAAATTCCTGGACATAGCGGAGCGCCAGCTCGTATTCATCCCGGTATTTGAATTGAATCTCAATCGCTTTGTTCTCGTAAATAAAAATCCGGTCTACCAGTGCCACCAACACCCGGCGATCCAGCTCCGAAATATTTTGGAACTGAGCAAACGCCTGTACCCAGGCACGGTTCGTCATACCGGTAGTTACCGCCTGCGCCTGTTCTTTCTTCAGACGTTCCACGGTTTCCGATTTCTCTTCAATCCGAGCCGTATAGGCGTTGCGGAACTCCGTATACTCACTCTTTGTAATCACGCCATCTGCCAGATCTTCATAGAGCCGGAGCTTCAGTTTCCTGTACCGTTCGATTTCTTCCTCTACTTTGACAATCTGTGCTTCATAGTTGAAAGATTTCCGATTTTCCAGAGGAAGACGTTCGATAAACGTAACCACCTGATCCAGGTGCATAACGGTTTCAATCTGGTCATGGATCGCATGGAATACAACTTCCCGCAGTCGGTTCTCACTGAAAGAATGGGGAGAGCAGTTCTTTTCTTTCCGATGTTTTCCGCAGACATAATAAATATACTTTTTCCCACTGCGCGTCACAGTTTTTCTCACCATACCCTGCTTACAATCCCCGCAGTAAAGGAATCCGGAAAACAAATAATGCTGTCCGCTGTCATCCGCAGCCCGCATATCCCGTTTGAGCAGTTCCGACACCACCATGAAATCATCCGGTGAGATCAGCGCTTCATGGGTAGCTTCTGCATGAATCCAGTCTGCTTCATCTTTCAGACGAATATCATGTACCTTGTGGTTGGGCGTTCCTCGCTTGCCCTGAGTCAGGTTGCCTAAGTAAACTTCGTTCTTCAATATTCTGGCGATGGTGTTGTATTCCCATTGGGGAACATCCCGCCGCCGAAACGCTGTCTGAAATCTTACCCCTTGCTGGCGTTTGTGTTCCATCGGAGTGGGCACACCGCTTTGATTCAGCCGCTGTGCAATGCGCAGGATGGGAAAACCGTCCTTAAACATTCCGAAAATCATGGTTACGATCTCAGCTGCATCGTCATCCACCACCAGACGGTTTTTATCCTCTGTGGATTTCTGGTAGCCATACGGAGCGAAAGAGCCAACATATTCACCTTTCCGGCGCTTCACTTCCAGGTTGGTTCGGATTTTTACCGATATATCCCGGCAGTAAATGTCGTTTACCAGATTCTTAAACGGCAGTGTGATAGCATCCGAAGCACTTCCCGGTGCCAGACTGTCATAACAGTCATTGACGGCAATATAGCGGATGCCCAAGGACGGGAAAATCTTCTCCAGATAATTTCCTGCCTCAATGTAGTTTCTGGAAAACCGGCTCAGATCCTTGCTGATTGCACAGTCAATTTTGCCGGAGCGCATATCCTGAAGCATCCGCTGAAATCCCGGACGCTCCATGTTGGTTCCGCTGTAACCGTCATCTTCATCGTAAATCTCCACCAGTTCCAGGTCTGGATGGCGGGAGATATACTCCATGCAAATGGCCTTTTGACTGGATATGGAATTGCTTTCTCCGTGTTCGTTGTCCTCACGGGAAAGTCTCGCATAGATTCCCGTTCGATAAATCCTTTCTGGCACAATAAAAACCTCCAATCTTTCCAATGTATCACCACAGAAAGACGGAGGCTGATCCTACTATAAACGCAGGAGTACAAGCCCCAGCAAACCATGACTGCGGCTCGTGTTCCTGTTTTGTTTTTGACCCGGTTTTATCTTACCATCCCGGCAGGACATTTGAAAAGGATGTCAGCTGCCGGAGAGATATACGCTGTTGACGCGCTCCTCTATGGTAGGGCCTTTCGGCTGGAACGCCAGCTTCACAACAATGCCTCCGTCTAAGTAACAGTAAGGATTGCGGATTTGCCGGATATGGGATTTCAAGCGTTCCTCATATCCGGCGTCCGGGTCTAAACGGACGCTCTCGCGGTCAACCAGCTGGGAGCGGTCAACCGTCCGAGGGTCTACGTTTTTCATTTCCTCTACGGATTGATACGCCACATGATTTCCCCCTTCCATCTTATGATGCGGCTCAATAAAATAGTCACGGCGACCTCCCTTCCGGGGTTCGTTATTCTATACCTATTACGGGTCGGTCTTCTTTATCCGTCCGGCATCAGAATTTCAGGGGAAGCATATAGCGGCGGCTGCTTCCGTTATACATCCGGTAGACCTGGTACATATACTTTTTGTACCCAGCCATATTTACTCCGAGGGAACGACCTTCCCGGTAAATGGTAAGCGGATCGTACCGGCGCAGCTGCTCGACCAGACGCTTAGGGCTATATTCATCGTGATAGAGATCAACGAAAAATACTACGCCAAGCAGAATCTCAAAACGAAGGGAATCCGGAGCGCCGTCCCAGGCATTTACAATATGCTGCATTCCTTCCTTATAAATTTTTTCGCCCACCTTTTTGTAGATGGAGTAGGCAGTGCCAACGCAGCCGATCCGGCACTTGCCTCTGTCCTGGTTGTAGTCCAGCCGCAAGCCTACATCCTCCGTGGCTTTCAGGAAGGACACCGCATCCGGGTCATTGCCGTAAATCAACGCCCGCAATTTCGCACCGGCGGTGAGCTGAGCGGAAGTGCCAGTCTGCTGGGCAAACAAAATAGCCTCATCCAGTTCGGAGAGACCATAGAACACTTTGCAGCGGATGGGCAAGTCCTGACCGCCGTTGCGGAGCTTCCTGGCGGCAATAGTGTGCTGACCGTCAAAAACATAGTAGTGACCGTCACGGAAGCTGACCTTCGGGTCATTGGCGATATGCTCGTCAAATTCTGCCGCGATCTTGCGGACACGGTTGGGATTCAGTTCCCGCTGGTAAGCGTTACGAGGGACTTCCAGGTTCTTGCTGTAGATCATCATCTCGTCAAAGGGGCAGTTAATCAGGTTCTTCATGTTGATTCCTCCTGTTCGATTTTTTGAATGAATTGAATGGCTTCTTTGAATATTTTCAGTACCTTGCGGCGGTACGATTTCTTATTTAAAAGTCCCGGATAGCTTTCAAAGCAGCGGAGACATCGGCGTATCATGGTAGATACCGCATCCTCCAGTTCGTAGAACATGGTGCTTTCATCAGCAAGTTCTTCCGCAGTTTCCATACCGGAAGAAATCGCAAGGATTTTTTGGATTTCTGTCATGGGTCGGGCAGGAAGCTCAGATTCTTCCGGCTCTGGCTGAGCTTCATCATCAATAATTGATGAAGGCTCAATCTCTGTCGATGCTTGCTGTTCAACTGAGACTGGTGCTTTATCTGACATTAGCTTTGACTGACGTAGCTGTTCAACTAAAGCTGGACGATCATCGGGATTGGCTTTGGCAATAGCTGCCACAGCAGTATCCGTGGGTTTAATGGAGCCTGAAAGCAGTTCCTGTTTGATGCCGGGTTCTATTTCCTCGGCAGCATCGACTCCCTTAGCATAACGCTCAGCACGACGGACATAGCTTTCGCTGGTGTTAATTTCCCGTGCGATGCATTCACTGGTTCGTTCGGATTTTTGCTTCGGGTCATTTTGACCCGAAGCACTTTTGCCTACTAAAGCGTATTGATTTCCTCGGAAGCAATTAGCCAGCTTCTCCGCTTCATACCGCTGTCCAATCAAATATTTCTTCTGCTGTGGTGTCAAATTTCGACGACCAAGCTGGTTACAGCAAATCCAAGCAATGGCGGCATAGCGGTCAGGAAACTCCTTTTCAAAGACTGTGTATTTGATTTCCGGATGTGCTTGAATAATACGAAAGCGATTATGACCATCTACGATGCAGCCGTTCCAGACAATCAACGGATTCAGCACAACGCCGTCCTGGAGAATATTTTCTTCCAGCAGTTGATATTCTTCCTCAGTCAGAGGTGGAATTTTAGACTCGAACTCTGGGTCAATCCGCAGTAGTTCATCCATCTCATCACCCCCGTTCCGATACCGGCGTTACATAGTAGTCATAGCCCATGCGAATCTGGCAGTAGGTGCAGATTTCCTTTACTGTCTGCTGGTAATTTGCCCGCCGGATACGATAACTCCCTGTGATCTCGAAGTTTTCCCGGCAGGTGGGGCAAAGACAGATCAGGGAATTCCTGTCATTTCCTTGCCGGGTCAGGCGCGTCATACACTATCCTGGGAAAGCCCCAGGCTGGCACATACCGCTTTATCAATCAGTTCCATCTGAGCTTTGGTCAACCGCCCAGCGTAGCCGCGTATGCGGTGCTTATCGATCACCCGTAACTGTTCCAACATGAACAAGGAGTCTCCGTCATACTTCATTCCGGGGATCTTGCTCAGAACAACGTGTGTCGGCAGATATGGCTTTTTGTCGGCCTGCTTTGTAGCAGGTGTGACGATCAATGTCGGTGAATAGAAGTTGCCTACGTCATTCTGCAGGATCAGCACAGGGCGGATACCGCCGTGCTCACAGCCATAGGCAGGATTTAAGTTTGCGAAGTATATCTCTCCGCGATGATATTGTTTGAAATCTCGATCCATTGTGTGTACTCCTTTCTTGTGGGTATGTTAAAGGAGCCAGAACACGGGAATAACATTCCCGGTCATGGCTCCCGAAAATTTCTTAAGCGGTTATTTTCTCACATTTGTCCTCGACACCCCTGAGAAGCGGGAAATCATCAGGCGGCAGCTTGCTGGGCTGCTCCATAGGCATCTAACCTCCCCGCCTTCCTTATGGCCGGGCTGCGAATTACAGAAGTATCATTATCCCTGTATGCCGTCCTGGCCCTGCCGGTTGCAATCCGGTATTTTGTAGCAAGTATGGTTCGCTCGCCTCCGGATGGAAGGTCATGGCGTACTGCCTGTCCGGCTCTGACATACGGTAATGTACCTGATGAATGAGTATTCGGTTTTCAAGGTTCCCAGCCGGTGTTCCCTGGCTGTGATTAAATTGTAGCCGAATCCAAATTGTTTCCAGAGTGACTCGTTGTCACGGTACTGGTCGAGTTTGTCACGGTAGATTAAAGAGAAGCCTTCAATTGTCCAATCTGACCCATTATCTTTTCCAGTTCTCTCTGGATACGCTCACTGTCCGAATATTTCACCCGCCCTAAGATCAGATAGTCCAGAGAAATATCAAACGTAATAGCAAGTTCAATCAGCAAGTCGAGCGAACCACCGCGTCTTCCGTTTTCCAACGCCCTGTAATGATCCAGACTAATGTTCAACTTGTCGGCCATCTGTTGCTGGGTCTTGCCGCATTCCATACGCAGTTTCGAAATTCTCATTCCACATTCCATCGGATCGTAATACATAATTTTTCCTTTCCGCCCGTACGAAAAGCGACAAAGGATACAAACTCCGCAGCGGTTTCCCATCTCACAGCCTGAAAATGAGCGCAAAAAGAGAAGGGTACCGATACCGCACTTCCCTAAAACAGGATCAGTGCAATATTTGTATCCTCAGCCCTTAATGCATATCAGGCTTTCGATATTTTTTGAAAGCCCTGCCGGAAAACAAAAGAAGGCCGCCGACAGAGCCGGACTCCAAAATTGGAATCCAATTCTGCCAGCGGCCTCTCATGTAATGTCTGGTTAAACCTCTGGAACTGTTAAGGTATGTGACCTGGAGCAGGATTTACACAGCCTGTTTCATCTCAACCTGTCCGTCGTTATACCTGTGTATTCATTTTTGTCAGAGACTGGCGAGCCGCCCAGTCTCATTGACTTCACCTTTGGGGGCGTAGATGTCAATTCGGTCATGCCGACGCCCCATTACTTTTCTGACCATTACTGCATGGCATTTTGAGCATTCCACCTTGATCGTGCCGCTGGAATTTTTATATCCAACGGAGATTTCACCGCAATTTGGACAATGCCATGAGAATGGTCGCCAAATTTCCTTTTCCTGCATAAGTCCATCCTCCCTCCATGGCCTTGTCACTTTATTGAAGTCAAAAATTTTTTTGCCAACTCCCTGCCGGTATAAATAGGAATTGGCTTCGTTTTAGCGTATGCCAGTATCTGCACCGCCTGATGGCAATGCTCGCACTCCATCCAGCCATCCGTTTCCTCCAGATAGAGATTATGGTTCAGCTCCCCACAGATTGGGCAGCGCACATCGTAGGTTTCCATTGTCAGAACACATCCTTTCCTTATTTATCGTAAAGGCCAGTGTTACAGGGCCTTGATGACGTGTTTTGCCACGCCCTGTACAATGAGTTGCTTCACTCGAATTTCTTTGTCCGGATACTTTGTTTGATTCGCATATCGAAGAATCACATCTCCGTTTTCCTCATCAATTCCGCCAAAGATTTTCAGAGTGTTCTCATTGTCCTCATCCAGCGCGACGACAATATCGCCGACCACCGCTGTATCTTGTATTCTGATAACGATCAGATCTTCATCCTCGATGCCCGCATCTACCATGGAGTCGCCTTTAGCACGGAGAATATAAAATTTTCCCTCACCAAAAATGGATTTGGGAAGGCTTACATATTCCTCTACGCTTTCCTCTTCACGCTCCGGGTCACCACAGCGGATACTGCCAACCACCGGTGCGGAAAAGTACCCGGAGATACATTTGCCGACCTGCTTTGTCACAATGGTTTTGCCATCATAGGAAAGCATACCGCGCTCATTCATGGCGACAAGGTAGCGATAGGAAGTCGCCTTTGACACGCCAACGCCTTGTGCAATCTCATTTACAGACGGAGAGGCGTGGTGTTCACGGTAATACTGGTCAACAAAGGTACAGATTGCATTCATCACTTCCGGGTTCTTGCTTCTCATGGTCATTCCTCACATTCTAAATGAAACGGCTCGTTTCAGATATTTATATTATAGCGAACGCCCGTTCTTCTTGCAAGGGATATTTTGCCAGAAAAAATGAGATGTCGCCAGTTAGCGACATCTCGTGCGAAATATCATTGTTTATTCGATTTCTTCCCGTGGTTCTAATCCCATTTCCTCCCAGGTCACACCATAGGGAGCGCCGCCGGAAGTATAACCGACAATAAAGAAAAAGGTATCATCCTGTTCGGGAAGAGGAACTTCTTTCGGCTTTTTCCGTCTGTGTCCTTTTGCTTTGCGCTGTTTCACCTTTGATGTGCTCATTGAGTCAGCGGATGAGGCGTTTTTCGTTTTGGGAAGCAAGTGCTGTGGCAAACCGGATTCTTGTAATCGCTGGAGAATATGTGGACATTTTTTCTGGTATTCATTCAGCACTTCGCCATAAGGAATCCAGAATCCAAGCCCCTGAATGCGACAGTATACCCGCTCAGCAATTTGAACAACTTCATTATCATCCGGTGGTTGCTTCTTTTCCTGCAGAAACCGGTCGGTTTCCCGATACATCAAATCGGAGATACGGGCTTTTTGCTTCTGCTTTAGTTCCTTATATTTCTTATTTGAATTGTTCATTCGTTGTCGGTTCATACAGTTACCGTCTCCGTTAAATCTGAAACAGACTCATTCCAGCGCAGCCCTCGCCATCCGCTGATATTCGTCCAGTACGAAAGCAGGGCTTTCTATCTTCATCCTGCCGCACCAACCAAAGACCCAGCGGTAAAAAGTTGGGCTGGTACAAACCAATACTCTTGCTCTGAAATGATTGTCATCTACAGTTTCCGTCTCTACATCCAGACCAAAGTGATCTATCAGATGTTTCATCAGACTGTTTTCGCAAAGCAGCGATACTTCAACCGGTTCCTCCATATCGTACATCCGAAAGACCTCACGCGAATAATTTGCCAGATTCAGGCTGTCTGGTGCCGATGTCGCTGCCTCATCAAGAATTTCCGGCTGTCTGCTGATCCGATCTACCCGGAAGGTATTGATTTGATTCCGGCTATGGTTCAGGCCAAGAACATAGTAGAAGTCACCATCCCATATCAGCGCATAAGGACTGATAACATACGGTAACCCATCGTTTTTCAGCACCCTCTCTTTTTGAGTATTGTAATCCGTATAGTAGAATGAAATCCGTTTACCTTCGTTAATCGCATCATTGATTGCTTCGACAATGTAGTAGCTTTTTTCGTTGTCCGATTTAACACGTCCAGTCACATATAGATTGCGCTTGAGTTTTGCCGCATTGGCTTCACTGGTAAGCGCCATCAGTTTAGAAATCAGCACCTGGCTTTTGCCTACGGAGATAAACTTTGAAGACTGCACCGCATCAATCAGCAATTTCACTTCCGGCAGTTCAAACAGACGGTCATTCAGATAATATTTCTTTTCACGGGAACGAATCTCCATCACTTCAAGGCCACCGGCGTTCAGCAGTTCTATGTATTTAGGGATGGTTGTCCGATGCAGCTTGATCTGGTGATAGGTTTCCATCATGTCTATCAGTTCTTTGGTGGAAACTGGATGGTCCACATCGGAGTGACGGAGCAATATTTGATATAAGTATAAAATTCTAAGTTGGTGATCATTTTCCATTGTTTTGTATCCTCCACATACCATATATCCCGGTTCTCATTTTTAGTTATGGTTTCAAAATCAAAGTGGATTTATCTGTGATTAAGTAGACCATTTTCTTTGCTCTTGTCATGGCCACATAAAATTCTTTTGCTGTCAGTTCTTTTGTCATATCAACAATAACACAGTCGAATTCCAAACCTTTTGAAAGAAGTGTTCTGGATGACAAATACTTGAAGTTCGTATATCTTTTTTGCAAAGTAGAGTCATTTCGGACAAGAGTAGCAGCATCATAAATGTCGATTGCTTTGGTTGCGGCAAGCCTGATACTCCGAAGCATTTCTTGATAAAGCTCCATGCGATAAAACTTAAATTGTTTATTTTCTTCAAACCAGTGAAATACTTCTATAAGATTTTGCGATGAGTTATTTTCAATTACTAATTTTAGCAATCTTCCCAATTGTTCATACTTTTTAATTCTCGAAAAATCTGAGGATCCGGATTTAAGTCTCTTAATGTACGAATTACACTCAGAAGATACTCGAGTGGCACATTCGTTTATAAAGCATAATATAGACAATGCAAGTTGTTCATTTTCACTTTGATCAAAAAGACGTGCGTACTCAAACAGAATGCCACAATCTTGTTTTTCATCTTGCTGAAAAATTCCAGGCATCTTTTTGCAGAAGGCTAATTGATCATTTTCCCATTTTGCCAGATACAGGACAGACTTATACTGCTGTAACTGTCGAAGCAGCTTGTATCCATCAAAATCCAATGGAGCAATAACTTCTAAGATATTGCTAATAGGAGCAATACTAATCATACATTGTCGCCCTTGAATGGCAGGTAACAAATGGGATCTTAGTTCTTCCAGATATGCTCCGAGTTTTGGATTAGAATTTTCCCAGCGCCATGGATACGTATCCACATCAATAAGTTCAAAAGAAATATCAGACCAATTCACAATGGGATCTTTAAACCCAAATATCCCCTGAAGAGGATCTCCGAGAACTCTTACTGGGAGATACTTATTTAATTGTTTAATCAATGCGTGTTGAGCAAGTGTACAGTCCTGATACTCATCGACAATTATTCCTTTATACGAAGATGAGAGTACTTTGCCAACCCACGTATGTTTAAATAATTCCAATGCTCCTGTATATAACTGAGCATAATATTGTTTCTGATCTTCTTTTTTAAATGGCGATAGCGTTGCATCCATTCTAGATGTCCAGTGGTACGAATAACCCCAACGATTACAAAAAGCTGCGATAGTCAAAATTGTATATTTGTGTGTGTCTACTTTTCTTTTCGAAAGACGTTTTTGTATGGCATCAACACCTGCATTCGTGTGTGTAAGCACCAACTGCTTTCCAGAAAATCCAGCGACCATATCGGCTACCATTTCTGTTTTTCCGTGTCCAGCAGGTGCTATAATTGCAACATTATATTTACTTT
Organism: Eubacterium sp. An3; assembly: GCF_002159465.1. NCBI lineage: Bacteria > Bacillati > Bacillota > Clostridia > Eubacteriales > Eubacteriaceae > Eubacterium > Eubacterium sp. An3. The sequence continues at coordinate 50,475 of NZ_NFIR01000020.1, read as the reverse complement.
CAATCTTTACTAATTCTTCAGGCGTCATAGATTTTTTACCCACTCAATCATAGAAGATACCGTTTGAAACAGTTTTGTACTTTGATCAATCTCTGACCAGTGTTCAAAAATAATTTGGCCGATTTCGCGTCCCAAATCAATCCGTTTATACCATTCTCCAATACGTCCATTTTTCCCTTTTTGTTTTGCCAATTTTCCAAGAGTAAGACGTGTGACTTGTGAAAAATCATTTAGAATGAGTTTGGTTCCATCTTCACAAATATCAAATGAAATACCCTCAGAGTACAAAGTGCCAGCCATCGCTGTCGCACCTTTTTCATCTACAGTAATATCTATAAGCTGTTGGATCAAAGATTCCGGCAAATCAAGAAACAGCTGTTGTTCTATAGCATTCGGATTATCCCAATCGAATATTGTTGTTCCGTATAAACGCCGTCTCTTCTCTTTTTCAGCAGCATCGCTTTCCTTATCAGAATCCATAAAGATGCTAATTTCATATCCTCGATCTCGAAGTGAATCAGCATAAGCAAACGTGGTATCTCCTCCTCCAAGAGCTATACCTACTCCTTTATGAGCCATTCTAATTCCGAGATTTTGAGCTATAAAATCATCAAATGCCTTGACAAATCCATATTCTGTTTTTCCTTCGCAGACAATTAAGGCCTTACACAAGAAAGCATCGGCATCACTGCGAATCTGTTTCTGAAGCTGCTCATATACTTTTTCATCACTTTTATTAAAATAGAATACGTTTGTATCTCCGTTTTGAGAGTGTACAATGACTAGTTCGGAGGCAGAACACTCCGTTAATACAACAGGAGAGTGTGTTGTAATAATAACCTGTCCGGATGTTCCCGTCTGATTTCGTAGTTCATTTATCAGACTGCGTAATCTATAAGGCTCAAGGCCGCGCTCAATCTCGTCAATCAATAAAACAGTGCCATTAGAATAAGCTTTGATATTCAACCCTATAGACAGAAGCCTTTGACTGCCAACTCCTCTTAAATTCAAAGGAATTTGTCCGTCATAGAGTCCTGCAGATGTAGTGAATGATCCACTCTGAATCAACAGTTTACTCTTAATATCGTTTTCAAATCCAACGCCATATCGTCCTCCGATGCTCTTAATATCGTCAGAAAGGCCATCTAACAAGTCCAAATCAGTGTTTGCAGCAGCCTCTCTCATAGCTTTAGTATAGGCATTATGAAGAACTCCTTTAGAATCAGCATACTTTTGTAGAACAGAATACCGTCCCCACGTCATGTCTCTTGCGCAATTTTCGCCAACACATCCAACTGCAAGCTGAGCCCGTTCCTTGTTGGTTATAGTTTTAGGATCATTTCTATTACATACAACATTCCAATGCGGTTCCAAGGAACTGTCTGCCGTAAATTGAATGGTAAGACAAAGTGGCTCTCCATCTGCTGGTTCGTCGTTTGTGATGCCATCATATGGAATTCCAGGTTTCCGTAAGAATAAGCCGAATTTATCTTCTGCTAAGAAATAATCAGGAAACTCAGTAAATGTTCCACAGATCGTGATCTTGTTTTCAGTATTTGCAAGATAAAAATCATTGTCACAGATTGGCAAATTCCATGTTTGTGAAAAGAGCCACTCAAGGGAGAGCAAAATCGTAGATTTGGTACTATCTCCTGCGCCAATCAAGCAAATAAATCTGTTATTCATTGGAAAATCAATTTTTGCATTTTGAATTCCACGAAAGTTATGTATTTCAAGATTTATTAATCTCATTAGAGTTTCCCTCCCTTAGCCTTATCTCTTGCCATTCTTTCAAGAATTATCTAACAACTAATTCTTTTTACTCCTGAAGTAATGCATACTACAATCATTTCATGAAGGTATGATCATATCATGCACCCAACAGATTTATTGCCGCTGTTCCCAACAGCTGTACTACCGCACCATAAAACCATCCGTGTTTTTCCATGTGATCAGAAATTCTTTCAAAAAGTTTTTTCTGCTTTGGTATGGTTCGGCTTGTCTGTATGTTCTCTATAAGTTCTTTAACATCATTCAGAATCTCATACAAGTCCTCTTTATCTGTGCCACCATTTTCTTCTATTGCCTGTTCGATTTTATGAATAGAATTATCAACGGTTAGTGTGGAGCCAGACACATCACCAAACACTAAATTCCCGTAATTTATAATGTTTTTCAGTTTATTCGATTCTTCCTGCTCTTTCTGTTTTTCATATGCGGCATTTTTGCTTTCAAAGTAACTAAATGCGGGCGGAAGCAAATCCAGCATCCCGCCGTTATCATAAAAGAATAAACCACCAATCATTCCATATTGAATTAACTTTTCAAACTCTAATCCCAACGACGTTTGTACATAATCTGGAAAAATGTCATTCTCAAAACAAATATGTGTACCATTACCCCTTTCGCAGTTCAGTAAACATTCAAGAATTGCTTCAGCTGTCTGATCCATAACCCGGAAACCTTCTATTATCGGTTGTCCATTGATGATAGTCGCTGCCCTATCTTTAAGTATAGCCCTTCTTTCAGCTTTATCCTGTTCTCTACGTTTCTTATTAGCAAGTTGTTTCGATTGTTTCATTTGCCGTTCAATTTGTCGTTCTAATGACGATTTTGCCATACTGCACTTCCTTTTCAACTATAATTTCACCAGTTCATTTAATCGTCAAAACCAAAATCTTCGATCTTAAGCGTGCGACAGTTTTCTGACACAGTTCGCACGGTAGAAGCTGGTATGCCATTTGGAGCAACTACATCAACATCCAATTTTAGCTCAACCTGACTGCCGTCAACGGCCATCAAATGCTGAATAATTTCTTGTAAATAATTTTGAACATCACGATTTACTCGCGTATTATCCAGTTTTGCAGTCATATAAAAATGCTTATTTACCGGAACAGAAGCCGCTGCATCAGTATCTGTGTTAGCACTAAGACTTCCTTCATCACCTTTAGACTGTACTGCCCCTTCATTATTTTGAGACTCATGATATGTAGCGCTGCCAAAAATATCACCTGCTGCCTGGGCGCTTGCTTTTTCCTGCTTTTCGGCAACAATTTGTTTCATTGCAACATTTGCCTTTACAAGCAAATCGGATGAGTTGATGCTCAATACATTCGTATTAAACTTCAGGTCAACATACCGATTATTAACGTAACCGGCGGCAAGTGCGAAAAACTCATCAGAGGCAACTCCTCGACGAATCGTATCTTCAAGCACAGAATAATTTGCCAGTCTCGGAAGATAGCAGTATGTGCTCAGATATTCCCATAGTTTTTTTACTTGAATATTATCGGAATCTTTCCAGAGCAAATCGTCCAGGCTCATTTGCAAAAGTGCAGGGGCCCAGTTTGTGATAATCTGCTCACTTTGCTGCATTTTCTTTGCTGCTTTTGTTACGATGCTTTCAGTTCCGCCGCTAATATCACTGATCTCCCATTGAATTGTTTTCATATCGCCAAACTGGTCGATATAAGGAACCAGAAGCCATCGATACGTTTCCTTGAGCCGAAGTTCTACGGTATCATTGCTGCGGTTTAGATTACTCTGCGTTTCCCGGATTTGATTTCCATCCAAATTCAGATCATCTTTATCAGACATGATTGACGTCCACGCAATAAAACGACGAACTTCTGCACGCAAAGATTCCAGCTGGTTTTCATCGGGTGCCACAAAAGCAAGCATATTTTTGAAAATACGCGGAGCAGTCCCCCTGTTGTACAGAATATCATTAACAGTGGTTTCAGCAGGGGTTGTCTTTTTAGACTTTAGGTTATAGCAATCACCAGTTCTCAAAATCACCAAACGGACAGCCTGCTCATCTGGAACATCCAGAGAAGAATACGGACAAATGTGAATGCCGGTAAACGGATTCTCTTTCCGTATTTTTTTCAGGCGAGATTCAATTTCCGCATCCACATCAGCCAATGTTTGCTGAGAAGCACGGTCTTCCGCAGTTTTGCGCAGAGTAGGGCGCGTGTCATACCAGTATCTGCTTCCGCTCGGATTATTATAGAGATACGAAAGAGAGCCATGCAGTGTGTTTAACGCGTCGTTAAAGTCAGCAATACTCTCGCCAGGCTGAACTACTCCCAAACGGATTCTGGAGGCTTCCAATCCGCGTACAGCCTGATCCCGGCTTGTGGGCGCGCTTCCAAGCATGATCGTTCTGGCGACACGACGAGCGGCGAGTTTGCGTCCATAGCGAGGATTTGCTTTATCTTTTTGATAAGGAATAGAATTTTTTCCATCTACCTCATGATCAATAATGCTGTTCCATGTATCCGGCAGGTGACGAACCAATTCGTCTCTTACATTCGGCATATCCAACGGGATTGACCCTGGCATAATCATTGCACCCGCGTCATTGGCCATCCACAATTCGTGAATAACGGCAGCCATTAAACGCAGGACACCACGAGTGCGTTGAAAGCGTTCCAGTGTTGCCCAGTCATCATATAGGCGGTCAAAGACCTCTGGGTGAATCGGATAGCAGGAAATCATTCGGTTCCGATATTCGACCTCTCTTGCTTCCATTGGGAAATCAGATGGATTTTCCTGATACATCCGGCTAAATGCCGTACATACTGCATCTCGTGTAGCCTCATCTTTGCAGTCAAGAAACAGCCGTCGGCGCACGACCTCAAACCCTTCGTTGGCGGCAACAGGTTTCCAGATGGCCTCCATTCTCCCGAATGTATGCTCAATCGTTTCGAGTGCAGTTTTACCTGCATCACCACCGATTTCAATCGTTGACTCAGGGATAGAAGCGACAACAATGCTGTTCTCACTTGCACGTGCGGCTTCCGTAATTTCTTGAATGAACGTAATAAAATTATCGTAGGATCCAGCCGGAAGTCCATCGACACCATAGAGTTTCTTTGCATAAGCAACCAGCTCATCCATTAAAATCAAGCAGGGGCCGCATTCATTCAAGAGATTTTTTAAGGTTTCCGATCCAGGGGATACACCATGGCGATCTGCTTCACGGATCATTGCATACAAATCCGGACGACCGGCAGATGTAACCAGCTGATAAGCCATTTCACCCCAGATCGTATTGACTGTATACCCCGGCAGATTGGCAGGATTTTTCTTTTTATTCGGGTCAAGGGCTGTGCCTACAAGAACAGCCACATTAGCTTTGGGCAAGGTATCCAAACCAGCCTTTTCCAAGATTGGTTTAAGACTCGGAATTTTATCTACCGAAGCGCCGCCTTTTACCAGATGATAAAGGGCAAGCATACTGTGCGTTTTTCCTCCGCCAAATGCGGTTTTCAGCTGGATGACAGGTTCGCCGCCCTTGCCCGCGATTCGTTGCAGAGATTTTACAAGCAGCCCGGACATTCCTTCGGTGATGTAAGTGCGTGCAAAAAATTCCACAGGGTCACGGTATTCAAAAGCTCCCTCTCCGCGAGAGACCTGTGCCAGATCAGCAGCAAATTCTGCTGTTTGGTAACGGCCTTCAGCAACATCTGGATGGGGCTGCATAATATCTCGCCAGCTGGGAAGCGTATGGCCTTCACCGACGTTATACTCCAAGACGCCAGCGGTATTAGAAGATTTTTTACCAGTTTTTACAGGGGCGACATTTTCAGTTACAGCAGCGGAACCGGCAGCAGACCCATAGCGGAGAGTGCGATACAAATCCCGAATTTCCTCTGCACCATCCGCGTCAAAGGCAGCACAGAGCAGTGCCATGGTATCCAACGCACGTTCTGCATAAGACTGATCGATGTCCTGTTGACCGATATGAGCCATCTTATTTCGCACGCCCATGAGTTCTTTCGACCATGTACGGTAATCAGTAGACAGTTTTGAGGAAAAGACTTCCCGCCATTTCCGATCAATCAGACGCAGGCAATTTGCAATATCCAGGGAGTCTACCAGGGTACTATAATCACCGTGATCGGGCAAATCACGGAGCTGATCGCTGAGTGTGTCAAGCACCTCTTGCCACCAGTTATCGTGATATACTCGGTTAAATTCCCGGCCAATGTAACCAGCCATTAAAGGATGAAGGATGCGAAAGCCTTTTTGGACAAGTTCGTAATTCTCCTGCATGGTCTATACCTCCTCATGATTTTCATTTGTTTCTGCCTCGTGCGAAGCAAAATATTTTTCCGATTCTTGTGCAATCAGTATTAGGCTATCCTGAATGTTCATAACAGAACCATCTGCATTGAGTATTTTTTTATATCGTGTTACGATGGAAAGTCCAAAGCCCAAAGCGGCGATTGGACGGTCTATGTCATCGATTAGCTCACTTGTCAGTGATTCCAGCAGACTTGGCAATTCCCGGCCAAGGGACGCAATCAGATTCCTTCTTGTAGTCTGTGGAAGTGCATCTTGATTCTTTCGGAACACAATCGCGATCCGCGTAGACTCAAACTTCTCATTTGGTTTTTCCGTTCGTATTGGCCAGATTGCTGTCACACAAAAGCCTGTATCTACAATGCTCTGGAGTAAATGCGACAGCGGGCTTTCCAATGAAATATTTCCATTCGCATTACGAATTACCATGCGATCCGCTTTGCTATATGCGAAGAAAATAACAAATGGATACTCCGTCGATGCCATTTCAGAAAAGTGTGACAACATCTTATTTATTTTCCCATGATACGCGGTTTTTGCTTTTTCAGTATCTCCACCATAGTGTTCAGGAATAGAAGACAGCTCATCTTTCGAAGTAAGCGCCCCTTTGAACAAATCAGGGAACACATTTTTTAGGCATTTCCGAAGCCAAATATAAAAGTAATCTGACAGGTCAGCATAACCGACATTATCGTAATAGGGCAGTTCCGTAAAGAGAACAGTGTTCTTTTGAATAGCCTTTTCGATGGCATCTTCATTCTTCACAATAATTTCTCTGTACGAAGGCAGGTGCGATACTGCCTCTGCAATACTGTCAACGACAGAATGAAAACTTCCTGTTGTTTCTGCAAAAGGATTCTCCTCCACAAATGTCCATGTCATGGGGATGGCCTGTCGCGTAAATGTCGCCCTGCCGGTTCCTTTGCGATTATCCCAGGAACAGATTGTGGAATGGTAATTTGCCATTTTGCTGATAGCCAGCGACAAATAAGTTCCGATGGCCTGCCCATATGCCCAGGCTCCGTTTCCGGCATCACATAACGGGCCACCAGCTTCACTCATTCCTGAGGCCAGTGCGTCTGAAGCAACTTTGTTAATTACTTGAGGAATCAAATCGCAAAAAGCAGAAAGCATGGTTAACTGACGGTTGGTAAAAAGGTCAGTATAGTCAGTAAATCCATATCCTGGCGGACTAAACCAACGGCTATTTTCTGCAATTTGCCCTGATGGGATGCTTTCCGGTGCTGTAATCGCTGCCGCCGTCTCTTGTACTTCGTCAACAGGCTCAAAAACCTTTACGCCGTTTGATGAACGAACAACAGCCATCATTTGAGCACCCAAGAGGTGCTTTTTCCCCATTTTCTTGATGTAAGTGTCAGTAGCCACTTCGCCACACACTGGGCACTGGAATTTTGCCCCCATTGTGCCGAGTTTATTGCTTTCTTTTTCTTCGGGGCATATTCCTTCACGGATTTGAAATCGGATTTTACCGTCCTTGAAAACAGGTTCGGCCCAACGTTCGTTCCCTTTGCTTTTGTTCAAAACAAAACTGCTGGCAAGGGGCATCTTGCATTTGCAAACGGGATTCGGACATTCTACTGTGCGCACCCATAGCCAGGCGGATGTAACAACATCGTTTGTGGCAGGATAAATCTGTCCAATTTTTTCATAAGCTTGTCTCTCCATCCATTGACCATAGAAACGGATGTCATCGGCCAATGCTGCCATGCCTGTCTTTGTACTGTCTGAATCAGGATGAACCGGCTTGTTAGATACAAAACGCGATGGAAATTCAACAACGGCTTTTGTAAGCAGGGAAGCAACCGGGTTTATATCCCCGGCGTATGCCGACACCCCAAGTTTTTCGCAGGCCAGGGGGATGCCGCCAAAGCCCGAAAAACCATCCCAGATAGCAGGCAATTTTAGGTTTTGCAATGCAGCTGTTGCCTGTTCAAAAGCAGTGGCATCATTATGAGCAAGCTTTTTGAGTAACGCTATCTGATTATTTCTTTTCTCCGAGTCCTGATCTTCGTCTGTCATAGCAGCATAGATTAAAACGGAACTGGAAACAATCGGGCTGCGGTTCCACCAGAGATGCAGGTTCCCAGGATGTCCTTTTCTGACTTTTTCCTCAATAGAAGACGCAGTTATTTCTCGTAGAGGGAGTGCCGTCTCTATTAACTTTTTCATGGAGCTTCACCCCCTTTCAATGATCTACTTGCTTAATTATCCAGAAGGCCGGTAGAGAACAGGTCAAGCTGCTCAGGAACTTCCAGTTTCAAAGCTGCCGCGCGAGATTGAATATCCGGCCATGCCACAACAAGGGCATTATACGCATAGGCCTCGTTTGACCACTTCTTCTGTTCGGCAATCGTATATAAGCGATAGGCCAAATCTTTTGCACGCTCTGCATTGGAGCCAAACATGGAGGCTACGATCTGCGCGCAGGCTTCCACGCCGCCTTTTGCCATAGCCTGGGTCAACTGCTGCGTTAGCAGCCAGATGTTTTTTTCATCAACATCCACCTTTTCCGGCAGATCTGCCCGTTCCACCAGGTGGACATCACCGGCTTTGGCGTAGACGACACCGTTGGCTGCCAGCATGGGGATGGAAGTACTCTTTGCATTGGCCAGAACCTCTGCCTCACCATACTTCACGACGTTATAAGCGTACTGGGTATATAGATCAACGCAGAAGCGGCTGGCCGTATCCAGATCGCCAACCTGCTCGTTAAAGTACAAGTCAAGTTCTTCATTGATAATCTGCAATGCGCTGCGGACAGACATTGGTGTACCGTCCGCCTCCAATACGCGGCGATAACGGCTGAACACACCCATACCGGGGCCAATGGCAGACTGTGCCAGGTCAACGGGAGCAATGTTGCTTGCCTGTAATTTTTTCAAGGCCGGACGTAACTCATGCCGCAGCGTGGCAATCAGATTGCGGCGGGTGGTCTGTGGGGCGTCCTCTGGACGCTTACGGCAAACAAGTACTATAGAAGAGGCCAAAGCATTGGACCCATTCCCACGCATTCGATTTCCACGTTCAGTTCTCATTGGCCATGTACCGGTAATTGCAAATCCCGCTTTAACTATAGAATTTAGCATGGTTTCCCACCCTGATGATGCTGTACCATCAGCATCCGAATCACTTTGCTTATAGGCATAGTATATTGTTACAGGAACATCTTCACGAGCATAAAGATACATCTGCTTACTTGCTGAAAGCATTCCACTTTCGAAAAATGATTTTGCTTTTTCCATGCTGCCCCCATGCCGAAATGGAGTAGCAATGAGTTCCTCTGTTTTTGGGACCAAAACAGTGGAAAAAAGTCCTGGATAACTATCTTTAAGTGATCGTCGCATCCAAATATAAAAATAGTCTGACAAATCTGCATAATCAATATTATCGTAATATGGTGGATCTGTAGAAATCATAATATTCCGTAGACCGCAATCACTTTGAGCGTCTCTTTGGCTAACTTCTGCCTCAAACTGAGCAATAGGGAAATTATCAATACACTTTACAATCCAATCAACCATATTACTAAAGCAACCTGTCGAACTGCTAAATGGATTTGCTTCTGCAAAGTCCCATGTCATAGGAATAGCTTGTCTCCCGAATGTATTCCTAATTGCACCTATGGTATTAATCCATGATGCAATAGTAGATCCTATATCTGCTTGTCTATCTACCGCAAAAGCTAAGTATACACCTACAGCCTCACCGTATGCCCTTGCACCATGTCCACCTTTACAAAGGGGAACATGATCATCAGACATTCCAACCGCAATCGCATCAGCCTCAACTTTTTTCTGAGTTTCTACAACTAAGTCACTGAAGGTGGTTAAAGCAGTAAGTTGACGATTTGTATAGAGGTCTTTCCACTTTGTAATGCCATAGGCTTGAATTCTAAAACCAAGTGCCTTTTCTGGCAAGTCCTCACAAGGAACGTTTTCTGGCTCTCCGACTTGCGAAGCACATAGTTGGATATCATCAGGCGAATAGTAAGCTCTTCCATTTTTCCCTTCTGCAACAACAGCTATAAGATGTCGCCCCATTCGATGATTACTGCCTTCAGAACGCACATAATCTAATGGAACTGATGTACCACATGCAACACAGGAGGCAGCCGTTCGGTTTACTGTGCCTTTTTCCTTATGTTCGCCTAATTTAACAGTATAACTACATTTCGAATCGAAAAATTGTGGCTCAACATATGCCTCATGTCCCTTCTTTTTTGATAAAGTAAAAGAGCGAACTAGCGGTATTTCACATCCGCAAGCTGGATTAGGGCACTTCACTGTCCTGGCCCATATCCATGCGATTACAGTTGCCTCTCCGCCGCCTTGTTCTTCTGGTACTTTCACTTTCGGATAAAGATGGCCAATCCGTTTGTAGGCTTCCTGTTTCATCCACTCGCCATAATAGCGCACATCCTCAGCCAAGCCTTCTGCTCTCGCCCACGCGTCATGCATGGAGTTGACCTGTGCATCTGAATTGACCGGTGCCATACCAGAAAATTTGGGCGGAATCTCAATCATTGCCTTGTTGATCATGACGGCAACCGGGTTCAGATCATGTGCGTGAGCTTCCAGCCCCAGTCTCTGCGCCTCTAATGGGATGGCACCGCCGCCGGCAAATGGGTCAAGAAGGGCAGGCGGGTTCCCATTGGTACTTTTCATGATCTCTGCCTTCGCCGCATCCAGAACTTTCTCGTTATTGGAATTTTCCCATACAACCAGATCTTCCAGAATCTTAAAGAGCCTCTGTCGTTCTGTATTTTGGTCTTCCTCTGTCGGGAACTGTTCCGGGTGAGAAGAAGGATCGTCCACCAGCGATGCCCAGATGACAGCCCGCGCTGCCGCCAAGGGCCGTCTGGCCCACCATAAGTGCAGTGTGGAAGGGTGGCCATGTCGGATGGACTTTTCTCTTGCCGATTCTGCGTTGATTTTTTCAAGAGGCAAAGCGACCTCTATCAGCTTTTTTGTTGCCATAACTGTATCCTCATTTCTGATAGAGAATCTCGGATTCTGCTATCAAGTCTTGTATATTGTAATTTACGCTGGTTGCCGTAAAATCAGGTGCGTTGGTAAACGGATGCTTCAGATAAATCGTATGTGTCTGATTGCCGTCAACTTCCACAATGGCTAAAATGAATTCCTTCGGTTTATTCAGTGCCGTCAAAATTTCATTTTTGCTCACTGTCACAGTCGTTGCACCTTTAGCGCGGCCCTTAACTTCGATAAAGCGCAGAGCATAAGCACCTACACGTTCTATCATTCCTTTTGGGATCTGAGATTCTATGTCGTAGCCGCATTTTGCTGCACTGACATCGCTGGGATGATAGCCAAAGGAAGATTCAATTTCCATGACAGCGTTCATGGCGGCATCTTCCACGCTCTTTTTGTCACCTCGGCCAAAATCATCTCCAGAAAGATTTCTGCCCATTAACTGATGCAGCAGCCCTTTGGGAATGACCAAAATACCGCCTGTGATGCTGGGTGGCATCGGAGCAATTCTGCGCTCCTTCTCAATTTCCGCAAGACGGTTTTTCATCCGGAGTTCCAATTCCTCTGCGCGCCTTGCAGCCAATTTGGAGTTCAACCGTGCATTCGTCTTCCCCGCAGCCTCTTTTTGCGCAAGATCAGCCGCACGGAAATCCCAATACTGAATTTCGGCTGTCAAACGATCCTTGACTGCCTTTGCTGTCTTATTCAGCAATTTTTCTTTCTGTGATTTCACTTCAGAAAAATGAACAGGGATTAAATTTTGAATGGCATATCCCTTTGCCATATCTTCAACATCAGTACACAGCCATTTCTGCTGCTTCATCCACTCTCTGATTGCCTGATTTTCTTCGTCCGTCACGGTACGATAGTCCAGGTAGGGCGCATACCCGGCGGAGGCAGCTGTGCCATCTTCTTTCATCTCAACAAAGTGAATATGTTTTGAAATAGTCCGTCTGCTTCCATTTTTCAGAATCACGCCGTCTTGAATTGCATCTTCAATATAGAACAAGAGCCTGGCATTCGTACCGTAATCTTCATCATCCACAAGAATGGTGCCGCGCTTCATCACATCAACATTGCGTTCCCGAATCAAATCAATGACAGCCTCCAGCAGCGGTTGCCCCGGGCAGATCAAAGAAGCCTGCACAAGACCGGGAACATTGCAATATTGTTTGTCAAAGCAAATCCGCTCATAACGGTTTAGCACGGGTTCACCGTAACCAATCTGCATATCACGGTTGCGAACCGCGTAGGGAACAGATGTGATTTCGTAGCGTCCGGTTTCACGTTTTCGGATTTTCCCTCCAACACTTTTGAACGCCTCCAGGAAGAATGCTTCAATAAAATGCGGCTGAAGTTTATGTGCTTCAATCCGTTCCATGTCCTCCCGAATGTTGTTGACCATATTTATATCCATAACATCTTCGGTCAACGCACGTTCATCCAGCAATTTCTGGAACGATTCGCGGTTCATGGAATGATCCACAACCTGATCTAATCGTGCCCGTACTTTTGGGTCATTTCCATATCGGACCGCTTCAATCAATAGATCCCTTAAAGACCGATTTTCAAAAGTCACTTTGCCAAGAATGTCAAAGACTTTTCCGCCCAGTGCCTGGCGTTCTTCCTCCAACTTTTGAAATAATCGTTGGAAGACAAAGCCTTCCCGTGTTTCGTTGGCAACCAGATTCCATAAGTGGCATACTTCCGTCTGGCCAATACGGTGAATACGGCCAAAGCGCTGCTCCAGACGATTTGGGTTCCACGGCAGGTCATAGTTAATCATCAGATGAGCACGCTGTAAGTTAATACCTTCACCGGCAGCATCTGTTGCAATCAAAATGCGGACACCTACATCCTGCTTAAACAGTTCTTCCACCTTGCGGCGCTCGTCACGGAGCATCCCGCCATGAATCGTCACAACGGCCTCATCACTTCCCAACAGAGAACGGATTTTATCCGTTAAGTAGTTCAGCGTGTCTCTATGTTCTGTGAAAATAATGAGCTTTTCACGGTTTCCATTGGAGTCGAACATGGCTCCATCATCCTGAAGAAGCCTGGAAAGTTCTTCCCATTTCCGATCAACGCCTCTTACACGGACGTTGTTAGCCATATTTTCAAGGCGTTTCAGCGTATTGATTTCCGCTTCAAGCTCTGCTATCGTTGCCGCAGCAGAAGCGTGGTCTACAACTTTTTCTTCAAAATTCTCCTGCTCATCCGCAGACAGATCATCTTCGTCGAAGTCGTCAAAATCAGGATCGTGAAACTCCTTCGCACGTTTACCTAATTTTTCTTCAGCAAGCCTGTGCTCAAGACGTTCCCGCCGGCGTCTCAGGGATTGATAGATTGCTTCCGGTGAGGACGCAAGACGCCTCTGCAAAATGGTAAGAGCAAATCCAACCGTTGTCTTGTGCTCATTATTAAGATTATCTGCACGGTTAAATTCTTCCCGCACATAATCAGTAACCGCAGAATACAGCTTCGCTTCCTCTGGAGAAAGGTCATAGTTGACTGTGTAGGCGATTCGCTCTGGGAAAAGAGGTTTGCCCTCAAATGTCAGGAGCTCCTCTTTTACCAGCCGTCGCATGACATCACTTACATCAACTGCCTGTTGGCTGGAACCGTGTATGCCTTCAAAACGGTCCGGGTCTACCAGGGATAAAAAGAGCTGAAAATCTTCTTCTTTACCATTATGCGGCGTGGCCGTAAGCAACAAGAAATTTCGCGTGATATTAGAAAGCAGCCTTCCAAGCAAAAAGCGTTTGGTATATTTGACCTCGCCGCCCCAGACGGTTGCCGCCATTTTGTGGGCCTCATCACATACGATCAAGTCCCATTCCGTAACTTTTAACTTCTCCTGCAAATCATCATTTCTCGCCAACTTATCCAACCGGGCAATACACAAATCAACTTCCGAAAAAATATTCCCGCTGACGGCAGACTCCATTCGATCATTCGTCAGGATTTCAAACCGAAGATGAAATTTTGAATACAACTCATCCTGCCATTGCTCGGCAAGACTGCCCGGACAAACAATGAGGCTGCGTTTTAGGTCTCCTCGTGCAATCAATTCCTTGATATATAGTCCGGTCATGATTGTTTTTCCTGCGCCGGGATCGTCCGCCAAAACATATCGAAGCGGCAATTTAGGAAGCATTTCCTGATATACAGCGGAGATTTGATGCGGGAGGGGTTCAACAGAGGATGTATGTACTGCAAGATACGGGTCGAATAAATGTGCAAGGCTGATGCGATACGCCTCAGAAGCCAGTTTCATTTGTTCACCATCCGCGTCGAAGCTCCATGGCAAGTTGTTGTCCATTACTTCGATATGATATTCATCTTCTCGATACAAGAGTTGTGTTCCCGGAACGTTCTGGCTATTTTTGTAGGTAATGTCAATCACATTCGTTCCGTACCATTGAACAGCAACGATGGATACAGGCTCATTCCCGGCTATTCCTTTTACTGTACTTCCAACCGTTATGTCCTCAAGCCTTGCCATACCGTTTCTCCTCTCATGTTTTATCTTTCGATATGTCTTTCAAACATTTTCTATATTTACCGCTTTTTATACGAGCATCAGCAGGTTTTTCAACATTGAAAGGAATAGCCCAGGTGGAATCAATACGAATCACTCCTGGTATTCGATCTTCCGTACATAGAACCTGTACCCTGCGCTTTGATAAGCCCCATTTTTCAGCAGTTTGCCGTATTGAAAGATACTCTATCATATATTTCGTCCTCTTTTTCAAGCAGAATATATAACAATCCATGATTTATTGTAAGCCTAATTGCGAATGAAGTCAACGAGCACTTGTCACCAACTGACGACAAGCTAAATGTAGTTTTGCCTTAATGAAAATTGTACAAATTGGCAAATTGGCGAGCAGGGCCTTTGTATATACAAAGGCAAAAATACCGGTGCAGCTTTCTAGGCTACATCGGTATTTTTCTCGTTGGGGGAATCCCCAATCCCCTTGAAGATCCGTATCTGGTGATACGGGGCTGCGCATTCGTCCCGAACGCTTTACGCTGCGCGTTCCATCGAAAATACGGTATGACGATCATGAGCTTAATCAAAATCTGTTTCTGACTCATTGGCGAGATCATAGATTTGTCCGTCTATGTCGAGAATGCAGTCAATATCAATCCGCGTCTTATCCATCAGAATCACTTGCTTTTGGTAATCATCTATTTTCTTAATCTGTCCGGAAATCGTATGGTAAGAACCGCCAGCTTTTCTCTGATCCGGAACAAAGTAAGTAATTGTAAGCGCTGGCTTTTCTCCGGGATAATCACAAGCCATCTGCAGCTTATAATCCAGCTCTGCTTTTTCCGACTCAGAAAGCTCCAGCTTGCGATCTGTCAGCCGAGCGGTTTCCTTTATCACTCCTCCATATCCGGTCAGCGCAGCGAATGGAGAAAACTGAGCTGCCCGATCTGTCATCGCCATTCTGGGGTGCCGTGTGGAGACATGATGGGGATGATTGATAATATCACCATAAGAATTATTTGGGTTATTTCTATCTTGTAAAATAATTATCACCTCTTCCGGATGTTCGCCAGTGCAAATACTTTTATGCTTTATGACCGCCAATCTGCTGGTTGCGGTCTTTTGCCGTTGCACCTTCCTGCAAATTCATTCCCTTCAGGATTGCATTCTTGCCAAATTTTTTCTTGATTTCCAACATGGCTTCCTGCATTTTCCGCTCCTTCTCCAATTCCTCATTTTCCTTTTCCCGCAGGTTTTGACGAGCGGAATAGTCTGTAAATAAATCTAACTGCTCAAAGCTGTTTTCACTTTGTGTCTGTGCTTCTGCCTCAGTAATAACATGAGTAGCAGCCATGTTAATCCTGCGTACTAGAAGCTCTTCATCTACGATTCGGTCAAACAGTTCCATCACAGCCTGAGTAATTAGACGAGTGGAGGAAGTGTATTTTTTCAGGTTGGCAGTACCGTGGGCGTGCTTTGGAATGCTTCGTCCATACCGATCTGTCTTGATTTCTCCATGATATTTCTTTCGCCGCGCTGGGTCTTTCAGATTATCAATATCATAACCGACTGTCAAAACAATTTGATTTGTCACAAACCCTTTATCCACCAAATCAAGAACCAGCAGGTCGGTCATTTCCCGCACAACAAGTTTTGCTTTTTCAAACGGGTATGGACACTGCAGCACTTGACCGGAGCCGACACTGTTACTTTCCGGTTTGTAGGCTTTGATGTCGGCAATCGTACAAGGCTCCCAGCCCCAGGCATGGTCAATCAATAATTCCGCATTGACGCCGAAGAGCTGATACAAAAGTTCCTCGCTGTAGTAGTCACCCGGTTTACCTTCCGAGCAGCG
This sequence comes from Eubacterium sp. An3, assembly GCF_002159465.1. Classification (NCBI taxonomy): domain Bacteria; kingdom Bacillati; phylum Bacillota; class Clostridia; order Eubacteriales; family Eubacteriaceae; genus Eubacterium; species Eubacterium sp. An3. Next base: position 34,019 of record NZ_NFIR01000020.1, on the reverse strand, counting down.
GGCTATATCCCCCATCGTATAAAGACCATGCTCTTCCAATTTTTTTGCGTACCCTTTTCCCACCCGCCAGAAATCAGTCAAAGGGCGATGTGACCACAAGGAGCGCCGGTAAGACATTTCATCCAGTTCAGCTATCCGGACACCATTCCGATCCGGAGAAATGTGTTTTGCCTCTATATCCATCGCAACTTTACAGAGATACAGGTTCGTGCCAATTCCGGCTGTCGCAGTAATTCCAGTAGTGTCCAGAACATCAAGAATCATTTTCATTGCCAACTCACGGGCTGTCAACTGATACGTTCTTAAGTAACTGGTTGCGTCAATAAAGACTTCATCAATCGAATAAACATGAATATCTTCCGGCGCGATATATTTGAGATACACCCCATAAATCCTGGCACTGATTTTCATATAATGTGCCATCTGCGGCGGTGCCACCACATAGTCTACAGCTAAAGCGGGATTTGCTTTCAGTTCTCCATCCTGAACTGAAGAACCTGTCAGTTTCCGTCCCGGCGCTTTTTGCTGCCGTAAGGAGTTGACCTCTTTGACCTTTTGCACGACTTCAAACAGTCTGGGTCTTCCGGGAATCCCATAGGATTTCAAAGCCGGAGATACCGCAAGGCAGATGGTTTTCTCCGTCCTGCTGGCGTCTGCGACCACCAGATTGGTTGTCATCGGATCAAGACCGCGCTCCATACATTCAACGGAAGCGTAGAACGATTTCAAATCTATGGCAATATATGTTTTATCTGACATTGTTCGACGCCTCCTTCTCATCAAATTTTAGGCAGGTGCGGCATCCAGGCAGTAACTATTTTTCAAACTCTCAATTTTCCGATTCCTCTATAATGCCATAGTCAATCAGTACATTCGTCTCTGCGTAGTGCGGATAAACAATCCCCATCATTTCATAGTTATATCGCTTCACTTTTCGGAAACTCTTTATAGTTTCCGGCGCATAGGCAGATGTTTCACATCCAGCATATTTGGTGTCACCAGCCAAATCATCGGCCACATCCTTTATCAGTGCGTCCTCTACGTCTTCAATCGTACTGCCATACTCGACAGCAACTAATTCATGCTTTTTCACATCTTTGTCCAGGTCACCAAAAGAACGATACAGTTTGTACTTCATAATAATAGCCTCCTTCGTCTTAAATAGTTTCAAGATACTTGCTGATTTTCAGCTTTAATTCAGCCAGGTATTCTTCAAAATATACACTGATTGCCACCGGATACACCTCATCCAGTGCTTCCAAAATCTCTTTGATCTGCTCATTTCCAATCCTACAGAATCGCTTCATCGGCTCAAGGTAGAATGGGTATACTGCCGGTATCTGAGGAACGCCAAGATGCTTCGCAACCACTTCAGCACCAAGTCTTGCAGAAGATGAAAAATCATCCTGTTTGAATGCGTTCAGTAGCATTTTCAGGAAATGGATTAGCAAAGTATCCTGCTTTTTTAATATTGCTTCGGTCAAATCACTAAGACGGAAGCAATCCGTAAAATCAAAGCCAACAAGATTTCCGTCAGGCGTTGCTGCTATCTGCACCGCATCAATTTGCTCGAACATGACCGCCAAAGCATAGTGACAGGCATACTCAAAAGCCATATTGATAGAATTTTGCAGGTCTTCCGTTGTGAATGGATGCAGTCCTTCCAAGTAAGTGATTCCAACAACATAAGGTGTCTTAAACGGCCAGCTCTCTTTGCGGGCGCTCTTTTTTACCAGGAACGCCTGCGGAACCGGAATTTGCATTTCCTTTGCGAGCCGGGAATATACGAATTCACAGCAGGCTGAACATGGCTGTTCCTGCTTTACGATAAGAGGTGCCAGACCTTCTTCTACCGGAGTTGCCAAAAGCAGTTGCCCGGAAAAACCCTCATGGCTAAATGGCTGATAGAGATAATCCCTGCTGTCCACAAAAAACTCATTGTCCAAATCAGTCACCTTCCTTACTGAGATGTTATTCTGCTGGCGTTGATCATCTGCTTATCAAAATTATAGCAGATCCAATCGAAAAAAACAGTCCAAACCTGCTCGAAAGCTGTCAAACCCATTTTCATATACATAAATATATCCATCTCAAACACTGCAGACCGGAATACAGATAAATTCACGCAATTCGTTCTTTAGCACTATTTCATGTTCTTTATCTTCTGTATTACACAGAAGATGACCGATATACTAAAGGGGAACGAGAAATAGTTCTAAAGGAGGATGTGACGAGATGGACGCACAAGCTGTTGGACAACGGATCAAAGCTGCCCGTGAGGCAAAGGGACTAACACAGGAAGGACTGGCAGCGTTGGTCGATCTCAGCCCCACTCATGTGAGCGTAATAGAACGAGGTCTTAAGATTCCCAATCTGGATTCTTTTGTAGCCATCGCAAACGCACTGGGCGTTTCCGCAGATTCACTGCTGATTGATGTAGTTGACCATGCCACGGAGAGCGCAGCCTGTGAGCTATCCAATCGGATTTCTCATCTGCCGCATCGGGAGAGAATGAAGATCCTGAATGCATTCCGCATTCTGACAGAAGAATAAGAAATATCAGGGGAGCCGTAATGTGCAATCCTAATAAGAAAACATTGTAGGGCGAGAGAGAAACGGTATAGCTTACGGCTATGCCGTTTCTTTCATTTATGCCGTGTATCAAAAACTTTCGAGATTTCCAGGATACCGATGCCCTTGTAGTAGATATCTACCTGCTGCCTGCGATTTACCTTGCTGTGCGGATCGGTCGCTGCGTAAATGACGATCTTCTCAACAAACTCATGCAGGATGTGGGGCGTCAACTCCGGGATTTCCGTATACCTGTCAACGATGGATAGAAACCTGTCAACATTAGCACTCTTGCTTTCAACTGCCTCGATTTCCTCACGGAGCAGAAGCACTTGATTTTTCAGGCCGCCTTGCTCGCCCTCATAGTCCTGGGACAATTTGCGGAAACGCTCGTCCGTGAGCTTGCCAGAAATGTTGTCCTCATACAGTCTCTTGAAAATGTTGTCAAGCTCTGCAATCCGCTTTTCAGCATCAGCCAACAATCTTTTCTTTTTGGCAAGTCCCTTGTTACGCTCCTTCAGGTCCATATCCATGACCATCTGAACAAACCGCTCTTTGTGCTGTCTCGCGAAGGAAACGATCTCCCGGAGGTTATCAAGGATCAATTCCTCCAGGATAACGGTTCGGATGGAATGGGTCTCCCCACACACATCTTTCCCTTTGCGATACCCGGAACAGATATAGTATTCCTGATCCCTGCGGAAACCTGTCGCCCTGCACTGATACATGATCGAGCCACAGTCGGCACAATACATCATGCCGGAGAACATCCCCATTTCTCCCATCTTTGTCGGGCGGCGCCTGGTCTGTCTTGCCAACCTTGCCGCATCGGCCATTGCCTCCGTCCAGATAGGTTCATGGGTATTCTCAAAGATGGCCCATTCACTTTCAGGGTTTTGGATGGTCTTTTTACTCTTGTAGGATTTCTTCCGGGTTTTGAAGTTCACCGTATGGCCCAGGTATTCACGCCAGCGGCCCATCATATCCGCTATGGTGGAGGAGTCCCAAGCGTAGGGATCACCTTGTTTCTTGACATTGGTTTTCATCCCTTTGCTTTCGTAGTAGGCAGCCGGAGTAAGGATTTTTCTTTCCTTCAGCTTTCGCGCAATCTGTGAAGGCCCGAGACCGTCCATGATATAAAGGCCAATCTCATACATCACCTGGGCCGGTTCATCCTCCTTGATCCAATGTTTCGGATCGTCAGGGGATTTCATGTACCCGTAAGGCGGATTGCTTGTCAAATGCTCTCCGGCGTTTCCCTTAACTTTCATCACAGCTCGGATTTTCTTGCTGGTGTCCTTCGCATACCACTCATTGATGATATTGCGGAAAGGGGTAAACTCATTGTCGCCCTGGGCGCTGTCCACACCATCATTCACGGCGATAAAGTGAACATCGTGCTCCGGGAACATGATTTCCGTATACATACCCACCTGCAGATAGTCACGGCCGAAACGGGACATATCCTTGATGATAACACGTTTGACGATACCAGCCTCAATATCGGAAATCATTTCCTGAAACCCAGGGCGATTAAATGTCGTACCTGAAATACCGTCGTCAATGTAAAAGCGGAAGTAGGTATATCCATGTTCAAGAGCGTATTTTTGCAGGATTTTCTTCTGATTGATAATACTGTTGCTGTCGCCCTCCAGTTTATCGTCCTGGGACAATCTGCAATATAAAGCGGTGATTTCTTCGGCGCTCATAATTGCGTAAGGGAATTGAAGCGCGGCAGCGGTGTTTGACTGATAAAACATAATAACCTCCAATCTGGCAGTCAAACACGGTATGAAGTTCTACACTTATTTTACCGCGCTTTTTGGGTTTTGTCTGCCTATGGAGGTCAAGTTGTTATGGCTTTTTTTCGGACTTCGTCCTTGATAAGCCTTTCTATTTTAGAAACCACACCGTCTTTTGCCTGCTCAGGAAAGAAGGAATTGACGATGAAGGTTGTATTTCCGATTTTCTTTTCGCTCCGCACAGGCGGGGCATATTTTATATCTTTCTTTTCAAAGGTTCTATCTTCTTGCATAAATTACCCCTTTCATTATTTGCAAGTTGAATAACGAATAAAAGAGGCAAAACGGACGGCTGCTGGCACAGCTCCACGGGAGTCTCACCCCGGCCCATGCTTATGGGTGCGGCGCGCAATGCTTTGTGGGCGTTCAACGCGCGAGTATCTTTAACCTGCCTGTATGTCGTCGCCCGCAAGCTGCCACGCCTGCTTTGCGGCCTGGTGTGGGTCGCTCACTCCTGGGAGGTCATGGCGCACCGGCCGTATGGCTCGATACAGAACAGAATGTATCTGTCTGCCTTATACTGCACCGGAGGCCTCCCACCGGGCTTTCTTTTTCAAAGAGCATGGAGCTTCATTGCCGGACCATCGGGGCAAGGAAAGGGAGTGAAACTTGCCCCAACGGTTTTAGGCCGACAATACCTTGAAGCCCGTCACGATGCTGTGGATCAGCTTCGTTTCAAGCCTGAGCCGCATATCTTCATCGACATACAGGTATGTATTCCCGTATTCGTCCTTCAGCGGCCTGGTGGCAAGAGCCCGGATGTAATTCTGATAGTGAGCGACCACGGCGGCAAGGGCATCCTCGTCGCCGGCCACGGCTGCCAGGATCACAGGCACCGGGATAGGTTTCACTTGTCCGGCCATTCAAATCCCTCCTTCATCAGATACTCGCGCAATTCTTTCAGCGTGACAAGCCGCCGTTTGGATATGGTCTGACGGACGACATTCAGCCGCTCGCTAATCTCGCGATCACTCATACCCAGGAAGTAGGACAGTAGGATCACGTCCCGTTTGCCCTCCGGCAACTGCGCTATGGCCTCGGCCAGAAGATTGCCGGTCACGACTACCGGGAGACCCTGTACCTCAAAGACATGCTCGTCCATGAAATACTTGTCCCATGTGGCGGTCTGCTCCAGCTCGGAAGCTGTCAGCTCGTCCAGGGGCTTTTCCTGTTCCCGGCGGCGGGCGCATTCACGCTGAATACACCTTGCCTCGTTTTTCAAAACCGTGGTACAAAAAGCGCCAAACTGATTTTGAATACGCTGCTCATTGGAGTCTTTCATTTTCTCACCTCCCTTCGCGCCCGCAGGTGCGGGGTGGTGATTTCCTCCCTTTTCGCCTCAGTAATGCAGGGATCGCCAAATCAGCAACCGCAAAGGGAAGAAAATTTTTATGAAAGGCTCCGCTGGATAGCGAAGGCTCGCATAAACAGAAAAAAGCGCCCGTCTGCAAAACGCAGACGGGCGTAAAGGAATTATTAAGAGTATTTACATGATTTATGTGTTCATAGTTGTGACCGGAATGACCCGATGGGGGAGCTACACTTTTTTTGACAGTTTATTGTCTGTCGGTTTATGTCGATAGCATTTCTGAAACACGGCGGCTCCCTCCATAAGCCGCCGTGTTTGTCAGCACCAGGACGTCATTCCTTTGGAGGACAAAAGAACGGCGGCCTTGATTTTTCAAAACCGCCGTTGTGTTCAAACAAAGCCAACCAACAAACAACGATTTTGTGTTATATGCGGTTGGCAGTCACATAATCTATCAAAAATGCAGAGCCAATAACCGCTTTTTAGTTGCGCGTTATCGGCTCTGCGTCTGTGCGTCTGGCTCTGTGATAACTAAAATTTTCAGATTTTTCACATTGATTAACATTTCCTTTTTGCACTTAGGGCAAAATAAAGGGAAGTTTTTTAATTCTGTATCCGAGCGCATTTTGATGCGTGTTTTGCTACTGCAAAAAGGACATAATAACCACTCAAAATCCCCTATCGAGGCATTATGTATCATTTTTCTTATCGCCACCCCCAACAATAATGTTCAAACTGAATTTACTGTTCTCTGCCTGCCCAGATTTTTTTGCCACAGTAACAGAAGTTCCATTATTTGTTGTAATAGATAATGTTAATGTATCACAGCTCCCCGCCACTGCTCGTGCACACTCCATGATCGTGCCATAGCCTGTCTGCCGTATCCTTCCAGTTCTCAGCATAGGGCGTGGTCTTGTCGCACAGGTGGTTGGCGCTCTCTGGACTTTGATAGTCTGTGTTCACCGCTCCGGTGTCTGCTACTATCTTCCGCAGCTTTTCCGGATTTTCCAGCATGGGACATGGACAAAGCATATTTTCGTTGAAGGGTTGTCCATCGTGATATGCCATGAACAACGGACTGCGAAGGACATCCAACAAAGCGACATCATGGATATTAGTATTAGAGTAATGAATAAACACACATGGCTCTACATCACCCTTGGCATTGATATGTAGATAACTCCGCCCTCCGGCGATGCAGCCACCTACATATTCCGCATCATTCTGGAAATCAATACTGAAAATAGCCTTTGTCTGCCGGAAAGCTCGGATGCGGTGATACATTTCCTCCCGCTGCTCCGGGGTTGGAAGCAGTTCCAGCGCAGCGTCATTACCTACTGGCATATAGTGAAAAAACCATACAAACAGTGCACCGCTGTCGATCATTAGGTCAAAGTATTTTTCACTGCTCACATCCTCCACATTCCGGTTAGTGTAACAGGTGGAAACGCCGAAGGGCAGCTTGTGAGCTTTCATCCGGGCCATAGCATCCTGCACTTTCTGATAGATTCCCTGACCTCGCCGGCTGTCATTAGCTTTCTCAAAGCCCTCCAGAGAAATGGCAGGAACGAAATTCTTAACCCGGAGCATCTCATGACAAAATTCCTCGTCAATGAGCGTACCATTGGTAAACGCCAGGAACTCACAGTCCGGGTGCATCTCGCACAGTTTAATAATGTCTTTTTTCCGCACCAGCGGTTCACCGCCTGTGTAGATGTACATATAGGTACCCAGCTCCTTGCCCTGACGGACAATGGAGTTGATATCTTCCAAACTGAGGTTTAATTTATTACCATACTCCGCTGCCCAGCAGCCAGTACAACATAGATTGCAAGCGGAAGTAGGGTCGAGAAGGATAGCCCAAGGAATATTACAGCCATACTTCTCCTTTGCTTCTTCCTGAATGGCGCCTCCCTTTAGGCTGGCGTTAAACAGGAAATTTTGGAAGAACGCTTTGCGGACGCCGGGGGCAAGTTCATACAGTCGCAGGATTAGCTGATACCAATTGCTTTTTTCTTCAATAGCTTCGCGGATAGCATTACGTTGGCTGGAATACCAATCCTCAGGCGTATATTTATCGACCAATTCCATCAGTTTAGGGATATTTTCCTCTGGATTGCCCTCTATGTACTTCAGGGCTTGACTGACCGCAAAATTCTGCATAGCCGCTTTTATAGAGTTACTCATATGGCGTTCCTTTCTCCTTATTATGGAATGCTTTTTTCCCTCAATCTTACATTTCTCTGCCTGCCCATTTCTTTCTTGCCACAGCAATCGAAATTGCAACAATGACAGCCGCTAACAACAAAAAAGCAATATTGATTCCTTCTCTAGCTACCGCATAAACATCAAAATATTTCAGCGGCGTCAAGTAATACAACGCCGGAATTTCCAGATATTCAGCCACGATATAAATACCATAGAATCCCAGCAACAACCCTGCTCCCAGACGAATCGCTCTTTTATAGTTTTGGTTAATGCCAGATATCAAAAGAGCCAGGGCAAACAGTATGACCTCCGTTAAGAACAAGCCGATTGTAGTCGTAACAGCAGCCCCCTTTTGCTCCAGTCCTCCCAAAGGCAGGATGGAGGTAAAATAGTTGCACAATCCACTAAATACTGCAAGTATAAACAAATTGCACACACAGGCTAAAGCCTTTGCTTCAACGATTTTTTTTCGGCTCACTGGCTTTGTAAACAGATATTCCGCCGTTCCCTGCGACTTCTCTTTTGCAACACTGGAAATGCCAAGATAGACTGCATAACTGTAAGTTAGGATAGCTACCCAGAAATAAATGCAGCCGTACCAACCTAAAGCAGAATCCAGTTTTTCACCTATCCCGAACATAATCATAAGAATTTTGGGAAAGGCATTCATCATTTCCGCCAGTTCTCCAAGAGTGTTCCGCATTGAGAGGAATTCAAAATAAGCAAAGCAGCAAAGGAGCAGAACAATTCCCATCCAGATTAGCAAAAACTTCCTTGATAGACGCAATTCTTTTTTTATCAATGCTTTCATTCTCCTACCTCCTATGCCACAAATTTAATATCCCGCTTCATCAATACTGCATGGGACAGGATCAAAAAAGCCGCCACCAGAAAAATATACCAAATCAAGTAATCCCATTCATAAAATCTCAGCTTGTGTATTTCTGAGGGGTTGAAAAAAGAAAATGGAGACAGAAATCCAATCATACGATTACTTACCGTTCTGGAAAAGGCTGTGATGCAATATTCCAGGAATACAATTAAGCCTGCCGTCAATAGAGGAGATCGATTGTTTGGCTTGCAGCTTCCTAATAACAGCCCCAATGCTCCAAAAAACAAGGTAACAAGGAAAAAGGAGATTGCCAACAGGAAAAACTCTCCTAACGAAAATCCGGGCTTGAACAGTAGCATCGTTACAAGTGATGCCACAAGATAAGCGCCTCCTACTACACACACGCCGCCAAGCAAGCATTGTGTCTTTCCCCGGTAGATCATTCGACGTCCACAAGGTTTTGTAAACAAATATTCTGACGTATTTTCTGTACACTCTTTAGTATGCAGGGATAAGCCGAAGTGCATCCCGAAAATCCCACCAGCAATCATAAAAAAGCCAGTAAGAAATGAATACATTCCCAGCGGTTTCATCAATAGATCAAGAGACACCCCAACAGTTTCAAAAAAACCGCCTTGCGCAAAATTCTCTGGCAGAGAATCCGTCATTCCTATCAGACCGTAATAAACTGGTGTCATAAAGAAAATACAAACCGCAAGAACAATGGCCCAAATCAAGATGCTTTTTTTACTGCGTTTCCATTCATATTGAAAGACAACCATATCCCTATCCTCCTACTCGTAATAATGGAGGAATATTTCTTCAAGTGAAGGTTCCTCAATGAAAATATCCTCCAGTTTCAACTGGTGAAGTTTGTCCATGATGGTCATGGTGTTCCCGCTGAACATAAAGGATGCAGAGGTACATTCCTGCCCCTGTTTCAGATTTGCCACTCCAGGAATAGAGAAGAAGCCCTTCATGATGGGTTCCTTTGTGGTCAGTGAAATTTTTTTATATCCATTTCCACGAAGCTCCTCCATAGATTGAACATCTATCAGCTTTCCTTCCCGTAAGATTGCAACACGGTCGCACAGCTTTTGTACCTCACTCAATACATGGGATGACAAAAAGACGGTCATGCCCCTTTTATTTTCTTCTCGCAAGATTTCATAGAACGTCTGCTGGATCAGCGGGTCAAGTCCGCTGGTAGGCTCGTCCATAATGAGCAGTTTGGGTGAGGGCAGCAGAGCCGATACAATACCGACTTTCTTCTTGTTACCCAGGGACAAATCCTGTATCTTTCGTGACAAGTCCAAATTCAGCCGTTCTGCCAGTTCCTCCATCCTGCTGTTGCAATCCATACCGTACAAATCCGCTGTATACTGGAGCATTTCTCTAACTTTCAGATCATTGTAATAGCAGTTCTCGCTGGGTAGATAGCCCACGTCTTTTGCTATCTCAGCCGCATACTGTCCACAATCCAATCCAAAAATGGAAGCACAACCTCCAGTGGGCTTTAACAGTCCCATCAGAGTGCGGATTGTAGTAGATTTTCCGGCTCCATTTGGTCCAATAAAGCCGAAAACCTCTCCCGAATTGACTGAGAAACTAATGTTTTCGATTCCACGGTGCTTTCCATAGCTTTTTGTCAGTCCCTCTAAAACAATCATGGGTTCACTCATAGCAGATATTCCTCCTTATAAAAATTGTACTTCAGCATATGCAGAATGCTTTCAAATTCCGACATGATGCTGTCATAGTCGATTCCGTTTTCAAACCGGGACACGATCCCATCTGCCAATAGCATCAGCATCTGAAAAACCAGCTTTGCGTCCTCTGGACGTTTGAATTTTACGCTATCTTGTTCATGCAGAACCAATACTTCTGTAAATCTCTTACCTTCTTCCATTGCGGAGGTCAAAATGTCTTTTAAATCTGGTGACTGCTCTGTTGCGGCACTGCCAATAAAAGCCGCAATGTAAGGATTCTCTTTTAAATTCTTTACCTTCATTACGCTGGCTGCCCACACCCGGTCAAAAAAGTCTGCGTTTGCATCTAAGGTGCTCAGATCGTATGCTTCGTATGCTTGCTTCATTTGTGATGAGCAGTAATAAAACAGGTACTCGTAGAGGGCCTGCTTCGTTCCAAAATACTGGAAGATAGAAGCCTTAGAAATGCCAGTCGCTACGGCAATATCGTTGATGGATGCCTTTTCATATCCATGCTTTGCAAAACAGGCCAGAGCTGCATTGCGGATCGTTGTTTGCTTTTCTTCTGTAAGTGCCAAAAACTTATCCATTGCTGGTATACTCTCCTTTCTAAATAACCGATTCGGTCATTCAAGGCAAGTATATCATAAATAACCGATTCGGTCAATAGGATATTTTACGATTATCGTGAAATGCTAAGCCAAAATATGAATTATTTTAGCTATCGATAAGAACTGTGTGGACATATCCAGAGAGAAAGGTGAACAGTAAAATGTAGTAGGGTGAATGAATATGGCAAAAAGACCAGTACCAAAATATAATTTTAAGCCCTTCGGGGACGCAATCAAAGCGGCAAGGAACGGACGCAAGGAGTCCAGGAACAAGGTGGGAGACGAAATGTATCTCTCGCCCCGTTATCTTGCCAATATTGAAAATAAGGGACAACATCCAAGCCTCCAGATTTTCTTTGAGCTTGTTTCCCGCTATCATATCTCGGTGGATCAGTTTCTCTTTGAAGATCACGCAGACGGCAAGACCACAGCCCGCCGGCAGCTTGATACCCTGCTTGATGGCCTGAGTGAGAAAGAAATCAAAATCATCACTGCCACCGTTCAGGCTATGTTGGATGCCAGAGCGGAGGATGAAGAATGATGTTCCCGGCACAATTGAATATGGATTAAATGACGCTATGAATGAATACCGTTTGTAGCGTTTTTCTTTGCCCGGAAGGTAGCAAAAGTGAAGGTTTCGGTATTACATAGGTACGGGAAAAGAAACGATAGCAAGCACAGCAAGCGAGTACCCGCTTGCGATTTTTCGGATTTTCAGGTCCCTTGCCCGAAAATGAAAAATGCTTGTTGGGATAATCCCAAACCCTTATAGAGAACGGAGGCGGCGCATGGCGAACCGAAAACGGAATATCCAAATGAAGTTTTATGTGACGGAGGATGAAAAGCGCCTCATTGACGAGAAGATGGCCCAGCTCCCCACCCGGCGTTATGGCGCCTATCTTCGGAAGATGGCGATTGACGGCTTTATCATCTACACCGACACCACAGATATCAAGGCGTTCACTTCGGAGCTGGCCGCCATCGGCCGGAACATCAACCAGATCGCAAAGCGGATCAATGCTACCGGCTCCCCCTATCAGGCGGACATGGAGGAAATCCGGGAAAGGCTGGACGAGATATGGCAGTTACAAAGACGCATCCTATCAAGTCAACGCTGAAAGCGGCCATTGACTATATCTGCAATCCGGTCAAGACGGATGGAAAGCTGTTTGTTTCCTCTTATGGCTGCACCGCCGAAACAGCGGACATTGAATTTGAGTGGACCCGCCGCCATTCCATCGACAAGGGCGCCAACCTGGGCCGCCACCTGATTCAAGCCTTTGAGCCTGGAGAGGTGACACCGGAGGAAGCCCATGAGATCGGGATGCAGCTTGCAAAAGAAATCCTGGGCGGCAAGTATGAGTTTGTATTGACCACCCACATAGACAAGGATCACGTCCATAACCACCTGATTTTCAATGCGGTCAGCTTCACGGATCACAAGCACTACCATTCCAATAAGCGAAGCTATCACTACATCCGCCGCACCAGCGACCGTATTTGTAAAGAACATGGATTGTCCGTCATCATCCCCGGGCAGGACAAGGGCAAGAGCTACATTGAGCACACCGCCACCCAGGCCGGGACCAGCTACAAGGCAAAACTGAAAGCCGCCATCGACCGACTAATCCCCGTCTCCACCGATTTTGAAGATTTGCTCCTTCACCTGCAGCGGGAAGGATATGAGATCAAGCGTGGTAAGTACATTTCCTGCCGCGCCGACCGCCAAGAACGGTTCACCCGGATGAAAACCCTGGGCGTAGACTACACAGAGGAAGCCATCACCGCCCGGATCGCCGGACGCTCCAGACCGTTCAGACAGCCAAGGCAGCGTGACGGGAAGATCAGCCTGCTCATTGACATACAGAACAACATCAAGGCCCAGCAGAGCGCCGGGTTCGCGCATTGGGCGAAGCTGAACAATCTGAAACAGGCAGCCAGGACGATGAACTTCCTGACGGAGCAAGGGATCACCAGTTATGGAGAGCTGGAAAGCAGACTTGCCGCCGTGACAGAGCGGAGGGATATCGCTCACGCCTCCATCAAAGAGATAGAAACCCGGACAGCGGAACTATCCCTTGTGATGAAGCACGCCGCCACCTATCGTCAGTTGAAGCCAATGTATGACCGCTATCGCCAGTCCAGAGACAAGGAGAAGTTTTTGCGGGGCCATGAGAGCGAGATCATCCTATTTGAAGCTGCCGCCAGGGAATTGAAGAAGCAGGGCGCCGTACCGCTGCCCTCCACGGAGAGCATGAAAAAGAAACTGGCAGAACTCACCGCAAAGAAAGACGCGCTGCTTGCGGAATATCGAGCTGCCAGGAGCGAGGCCCAGGAGTATGAGACCATCCGCCAGAATGTGGATGCCCTTCTTTCTGTACCAAAGGAACAGGAGCAGCAAAAGCGGCATGAGCTTGAATGATTTTTGCCCTGTTCGCAGATTGTTTGCAAATGATTTTCTGAACGCTCTGGGCGCTGTCCAAGGCGTTTTGTATAATAGAGGCATGGAAGGAGGTCTTGCCTTATGACAAGAAGTGAAGCGATCAAAGCATTTTTCATCAAGAGCGTGCTGCCTGTTGCGGCGGCCATGCTGTTATACTTTTTTTTCAAATCCGCCTGTATGAAGGACGGCGAGCTGGACTATGTGTGGCTCTGGATACTCTGCGGCCTGCCCTTCGGCCTCCATCGGATGTGCCTCTGGATCATACCGGGCGGCGGCTCCTTCGGCGGCGGCCTAGTGCTGTTTGCGCTCAACTTCATCCTGGGCGGCGTGATCGGCGGTTTCGTCCTGGTATGGCGGCTGATCGTTGCCGTATGCTATGTACCGTTGACCGTATACCGGATAATGAGATAAAAAATCATATTTGTTCTCAAATTACTTATATGGAATCTTGATGTTCAGTGTAAAACAGTATATAATGAATTATCAAATGTAGAGGGAATAGCCATGATTTTACTTGATGAAACGAAACTAAATTTACTTCTTGAGAAAAAGAAGCGATTTATAGGCAAAACAGTAATGTGGGATAGTGTTTTATCCGCAGTTTCATTTCTGGTGTCTGTGTTCTTGGCTTCTTATCGTGATATATTAGGTATTCCTGGAATTTGTTTTAAGTGCACATTTATCATAATTGGAATATTTTTTACAGGGAAGAGCATACATGATGTTTATAATAGCCTAAAAAACACATACACGGCCGCTGATCTTTTTGCTGATATAAATAAACTGAATCAGATTACTCATAATCATTCTATTATTGCAATAAAAGATTCTTTTTCGAAGTATCCTAACAGATTTCTGCTATATTTTGATTCAAGGTGGTCTTGTGATTTATTTCTTAATTTCAAGGAGAACATCAACAATGAGAGCTTTATTATATCAGCCGTATCCCATCGATTAAAAATTGATGCCTCTGATATTTCTATTAGATATATTGCTCAAAGCATTCACGAAAAATTTTCGGTAAGCCATAAAGAAAACAGGGTATATTGCCACAGATTATATCTTGTATCGATAAAAAATTTTCCCTCTCAATTGAAGAAAAGTACGTTTGAAGTTGATGGAACATCATATAAGTGGATGAGCCTTTCCGAAATGGAAATGGATCAGCGTATAATGGAAGTAAACTCAGACATTGTACAGTTTGTTAAAAATAATTGCAGTTAGAATGTGGATTACATAAAAGAAAGAGCGGGAGTACAGCCAATCGGACGAACCGAGAAGCTGTACTCCCGTTTTGCGTTATGAGAAGTGTGTGAAAATCAGCCTTTATCCCTGCATATCAGCAGAAACAGGCTCCCATGGAAAATCACAAGGGCACCTGTTGGAAAAGCCGATGCAGGAGATTATTTTGCCCTTTTTGAACCCTTATCCTTGCAGTTTTTTGAGCGTCTGGAAAGGTAATGGGGGCAGGCCACCAGCTCCGCCCGGAAACTCTGCTTGCAGTCATGGGCGCAGCCCTGGCAGACCTTATTATACTGCCGTCTGCCGTTCGCACCTAAAAAGAAGGACCATTCCAGCCGCCATTTCTTGCTCCGGCTCATAGCTCGCCATGCTCCGGCGTGTCACGGCCGGGGCGGCCCTTCTCCGGGGGCTTGCGCTCCGAACACTCCCGTTTCGCGTCCTCCAGCCGCTCCCGAATGGAGGGCTTTGCTTTTTCCGCTTCTTCACCACGGCGGCCGTTATTGATAACCCCGTCGATCATGCCGTAGTCATCCTCCAGGGTCATTTCAGCGGTGCGAAGGGGATTGTCCTTTTCCTGCACCGGCTCTGCCGAAATCGCAAAGGCCCGTGTGCCGTTCCCCATAATGAGATATTTCCCATCCTCTGACTGATGGTGGAAGCCGTACCCGGCCGCCTCCATCTGCTCCCGGCTCATGGCCGTCACATAGAAGCTGCTCCTGGGCGTCCGCACCGTTTCACCGGTCTCCAGGGCGTCCGGGGTAAGCTCTGGCTGCCGCTGCTGCAGGAACTCCGGCACCTGGGAGAAGCCGAAGCGGTCACAGTAATGGGCGGTATCCTTGCCGTCCTGATGAAGCACCACAATATCCGATATGGACAGGGAGTGCCCCGTAAAGTCTGCCGGGCGGTCCATGTTGAACCGGGTATAAATGCTTTCCAGACTGTCGCGCTCCGTCAGCGGTGCGGTATAGACCAGCTCATAATTTGCCGGGTCCACGGAAAGACCATTGCGGTGGATACTGTCCAGCGGCTCAAAGCGGTAATCCAGTGTTTCATCCCCGCCCTTTAGCTGATAGATGGAAAAGCTGTCCTCCGGGGCCGGTTCCTCGCTGATATCCAAAGACGCCTCATACCCGGAAGCCTCCTTGTATTTTTCCAGCTCGGAGGATAAGTAGTCCTCCTGGGTCTGGCCCAGCTCCGCCAGCTTTTCATCCAGGGCAGAAATGCGGCCAGCGGTCAGGCTCTCATAGATTTCCTCTTTCGCCGCGTGTTCCTCCGGGTGCTCCGCCGCATACTGCGGATCGTGCTGCCGGAAAAACTCGTCCAGATCGTAGGCGATATCCATAGCCCATTCAGACAATTCTTCTTCCGGGATATCATCCTGGAAGGTCATCACCCGGTATTCCTCCGGGATACTGCCGCGCTCGCCGTCGTAATACTCATGGAAGGAGCTCCCGGTATCCCGGACATAACCAAGATAGGTAAAGTCGCCGCCTTCATCCAGGGCAACATCCCGGCCGTAGGCTTCATAGTCGATGTAGTTCTTCAAATGCTCCGGCACCTGCATGGCGTCCAGCTCGTCAATGTAATACCGGCCCAGATCGTCATAGTCGTGGATATCCGGGTACACATCGTAGCAGTCCAGATTTTCGGTGAGATTGATGATCTCCTGCACACTGCCGGAATGGTCGCCCATCTCCATAGCCGCACAGAACTGATCGTACTCCCAGGACTTCATATCATCCAGCTTCGACGCTAGGTAGTTGAGCTCGTCCAGACTCTCATATTCACCCAGCTTGTCATAGATGCCGTCCACATAGCAATCGTAGTCCGTGATGAACCATTCTTCATAGGGATTGCCAAAATCATCCTTCTGGCCGATCCCGATACGTTCAAACACCTTTTTCATTTCCTCGGCGGTGGTGGGGAACTTCACCCATTCACCCACAAGCTCACCCTCGTTGTACTTGCCTAAATTGGTGATGAAGGCGGCAAAGGGATAGTCCTTGTCATATCCATAACTCGGCATAGATCAACACCTCCTTAAAGCTCCGGTTCAGGCTTGCCCTTTGCCTGGGGCTGCGTCTGCCTGCCGGCACATTCCTTCTTGCCCTGTTCCAGCCGCTCCCGGATGGAGGGCTTTTTCTCCGCCTCCCGGTGGGAGCGGTCCGCCGTCTGCTCATGCTGCCACTCGTCGCCGGAAAGGGAAATGTATCCGTGTTCGGTGAAGTGCCCCTGTTCCTCCTTCATGGCATACCGGCCGAAGGGGACGGGATCAATGGCGTCCAGCAGTTCCGGGGGAAGGCGTGTATCCAAATGCTGCGCCAGATAGCGCCATCCCAAATCGTTCAGGTCATGGATGTTCGGCTCAAACACGAAATAGTCAATATTTTCCGCAAACTCCCGGAACTGCTCCGGGGCAGTCAGGTGGAAGGGAGACTCCTGGACCGCCGCCAGCAGCTCCTTATCCTCCGGGGAGAGGGCGGCCACCGCCGCCCTCACTTCGGGTAAATTCTCGATTCGTTTATTTCCTGCCATTGGCACCATCCTTTCTTTTGGGAAATTCCAGATTAAAATTGATGTACTTGCCGCCCGTGTCGTCCAGGATCACCGCCGCGTCATAGGCAGAGCCCTTCTTTTCAGACCACATCCCCTTGACATTGGTACGGCCCTTTTTCAGAAGGTCAGCCGCCATTTTCTTTGTCAGCTCCTTCTTGCGGGAGGTCCAGAAGCGGCCATTCTTCCAGAGGACGAACCCACAGGCCCGGTCCGAACAGGAAAAATTCTTCTTTCCCTCATACACCGGCTTTCCGCAGCGGGGGCAGAGGCCGATCACTTCCTTCTCCGGGGCAAACAGCTTTTGCCCGTCCTCGGATATCTGGGAGTAGGTCTTGACAAGATCACATACCATATCCCGGATACCGTCCAGGAATCCGCCCGGATCAGCCTCACCCTTTGCAATAGCAGTAAGGCGCTGCTCCCATTCAGCGGTGAGCATGGGGGAAGTCAGCGGCTCCGGTAAAACCGTGACCAGGTTGATCCCGGCTTTTGTGGGGATCAGGCTCTTGCCCTTGCGCTCCACAAAACCGGCTGCCACCAGCTTTTCAATGACGGCCGCCCTGGTCGCCGGGGTTCCCAGGCCCTTGCGCTCGGCGTCGTCCGGGATGTCCTCCGCACCGGCACGCTCCATAGCTGCCAGAAGGGTATCCTCGGTATAGGGCTTCGGGGGTGAAGTGAAATGCTCCGTGATGGAGGTCCCCACATTTTCAAAGGCCTGCCCCTCGGTGAAGCCAGGCAGATCACCGTCCCCGCCGTCCTCGTCCGCCTGCTTTTCCTTCAGGGAGGAACGGAAAATCCGGTCGATCTCCCGCCAGCCTTCGGAAAGGACATGCTTTCCCTTTGCCGTGAAGGAACGGCCGCCGCAGTCGAAAGTGGCCGTGACCGTTTCATACACATAGGGCTCCGCCGCCGCACACAGCAGCTTGCAGCAGACCAGAAGGAACAAATTGCGCTCACCCACAGGCAAGGCGCCGATATCCGCCTTTTCAATCTCCATTGTAGGGATAATGGCGTAATGGTCGGATACGTCCTTGTCCGAAATCATGGCCTCCACCAGCGGAAAGAAAGAACTGCACCCGTCAAAAGGCGGCACCTTCGCCGCCAGGTGGATGATACAGGAGGCCGTTTCCGCCATGTTGGAGGTCAAATACCGGCTGTCCGTCCGGGGATAGGTCAGCAGCTTCTTTTCGGCATAGAGGCTCTGGGCGTAGTCAAGGGTCTGTTTCGCCGTGTAGCCGAAAAGCCGGTTCGCCTCCCGCTGCAAGGTGGTGAGGTCGTACAGCTTCGGGGGCTGCTCCTTTTTCTGCTCACGGGTAACGGAGGTACAGACCGCAGGCATACCGACACAGCCAGCCTTGACCTGTTCGGCCTCCGCCGGATCAGCGATTTTCTCCGAAACCGTCTCGGCCCCGTCCACCTTCAGCCGCACATGATGGTATTTCTCCTTCTGGAAGCTGCTGATCTTCCAGTCCCGGTCCGCCAGCATTGCCAGGGTAGGCGTCTGGACGCGCCCCACATTCAGGGTGCGGTGGTAGAGGGCGGAGAAAAGGCGGGTGGCATTGATCCCCACCAGCCAATCCGCCTTTTGTCTGCAAAGGGCAGATTGATATAGAGCCTCATACTCGGCGCCGGGGCGCAGATCGTCAAACCCTTCCCGGATCGCCGTATCCTCCATAGAGGAAATCCACAGGCGCAGAATAGGCTTGCGGCAGCCGGCCATCTCATACACCAGCCGGAAGATCAGCTCTCCTTCGCGCCCGGCGTCACAGGCATTGACCACAGCGTCCACATCGGCACGATCCATCAGGGAGCGGAGGTTTTCAAAGGCGTCCTCCTTGCCGGGGGCGGTCACATAGCGGAAGGGCTCCGGCAGGATCGGGAGGTCGTCATAGCGCCACTTCTTGAAAGTTTCGTCATAGCCCGCCGCGTCCAGCGGGGAGACCAGATGGCCCACACACCAGGAAACGATCAGGCCGTTTCCCTTATAAAAGCCATCGGCCCTGGATTTAGCACCCAGGGCCGACGCGATAGATTTTGCTACACTCGGTTTTTCCGCAATAATCAGCTTCATTCAGTTTCCTCCGTTTCCTCGTCCTCGGAGAGATATTCTTCTTCATCCTCCAGGTCAAAATCGTCCAGGTCAGACGGCACTTTCTTTCCCTGCTTCGGTTTCAGCACCAGAAAATAAGCCGCCGCGCCGCCGCCAGCCGCCAGGATCAGCAGCACCGCCAGGATCATACCGGCCCCGCCTTTTTTCTCGGCAGCGGGTTCCTCCGGCTCGTCGGGCTCCGGTTCCACAGCCGTCACAGGCTCTTTCCCGGTACACTCGCTCATGTTGTTTTTACACACAGGGCAGGAGGTATCCACATCACCGGCCGCGCACTTATCCTTGCAGGTGCAGACAATGGGTGTTTCCGCAGCCTGCTCCCCATCCATGAGCGCCAGAAGATCGGCCTCGTCCACCTGGTTCAGAAAATGGACGGTTTCCTCACCCTTATCGTCCCGGTCGATAATCAGATAAAAGACATTGCCTGTTTTGGTTTCCACGGTAATGAACTGCTTGCCGCTCCCGGCCATGCTGCCAAGATCATCGATCAGCGACAGGTTCCCGTCAGGGGTCAGGGCGTCGCTGCCTCCAATCGACAGACTGCCCGTGAACAGCTCCAACAGGCCGGAAAGTTCCTCTTTCCCCAGGGAGAAGGAGAAACTGTCTCCGCCAGCGGTTCCCGGTTTTGTATCGCTGATGGTCAGATAATCAGAATAGACATAGCCCACCCGCTCCGGCAAAAGAATTTTGATCCAGTCGCCGTCTGTTCCGATGACCTCAACCGATGTCCCGTTGGGGAGCTGGGTAAAAGCAGTATTGTCAAGCCCCGCCCCGTTGCGGACATTTAAGTTTCCTCCGTTGGTAGTCACGGTGCCGGTCTGATGGTCCCCGGTATCCTCCATACCGCTGCTGATCTGGATACCGTCATCCGTAATACGGGCGCTCACTCCAAAGCCGGACAGTGCGGAAAGCAGGTCTGTAATATCCATATCCTTCAGCCCGGCGGTATCGTCGCCATGCTCCGGGCTGTCCGTGGATGTAGTGCTGGTTTCGCCGGTTTCCTCTGTGCCCACTTCCGGGCCGCCGCCCGCAAAGGCGGTCATAGAAAAGGCGGGGATGCACAGCACCACCGCCAAGAGAGCGGCCGCCAGCCGCATAATTCCTTTATTCCTCATGCTCAAAATCCTCCGTTTCTTCTATTTCTGCGCCGCTGTCCGCCGCCATCATATCCTCCGGCAGCGTGATCAGGCCGCTGGCATAGGCTTTCAGGAAGGCGGTCAGCTCCTTGTTATCCATCTTGACAGCCTTCACCATGCGGACGATCTCCAGGTTTTCTTCCTCCGCAAGCTGGGCCTCCAATGCCCGCTGCTTCTTCTGAAGCTCCGCGATCTTCTCCTTCGTTTTCGCAATATCATTGCGGATTTTCTCAACAGTTGCCATGTTCAGGCTCCTTTCCATTCAAAATTTTTTCATAGCGATACTTCATTTGCGCCGGATATAGCGGCTCGGAAGGCCTGCGCCTGCCCGTCCACTCCTTGCCTCCGGCAAAACCGGCACAGGTCCAGCCCGCCGCCCGCAGGCTCCCTCCGTCCTCGGTATCCAGAATGTAAGTGATGATCTTTCGGTATCCCATGACTTTCGCTGCCCGCGCCGCCGCTCCATAGAGAAAGCTGCAAGCGTTCCGGGTACCGTCAGTACACAAGCGGTTGACCTCCAGGGTGAGGCCGTCATCCAGATATCGGCTGACAGGCCGCCCGGTGATCGCCACGCCTACAAGCTGCCCATCTTTGAAGCAGCCCAGGGAATACTTATGCCCCCGGACCGGCTTATGGTGGCGGTGGTGGAGAGCGACAAAGGCGTTTGCGTCTGCCAGGGATACCGGCTTTAAGATAAGCATGGTATCCGCCTCCTATCATGGTAAACGCCCAAAACTAAAATAATGGGCTTGCCAGTAGTTCGTGTTAATGCTTGTGTAGGAGATCGGCGATCCACAGTGGATCATCATGCCTCCGCCCACATAGATACCCACATGAGAAACGCCAGGCGTATCATAGGTGCCTTTGAAAAAGATCAGGTCGCCGGGCTTTGCCTGGGAGCTGGATACCGGGGTACAGATGTTGTAAAGCCCCTGGGCGCCCAGCCGCCCCACATTCCAGCCGGAATGATTGATGACCCAGGACACGAACCCGGAGCAGTCAAAGGATGTGCTCGGTGAGCTGCCTCCCCACACATATGGATAGCCCAGATATTTTTCCGCCTCGGCGATCATGGCCGCAAAGGTTTCATCCTCCAGGGCCTCCGGGGGGATATCGTAATAGGTGGGCTCCTGCAGGGTGGAGGCGTTTGGATACTCTCCGCCGCCGAACAGGTCCGGCCGGTTGCCCAGGGTAGACATATAGGCAGCGTATAGGGAAAGCTGTTCCTCGTCCATCATATAGACCGGCAGATGGGACAGGTCAAAGTTCTCCAGGGTCACATTGCAGATGTAATAATCGTAGGGCACCTCATAGGTATCTGTATGGGTATTCCCGTCCTCGTCTGTCCAGGTATCTGTTTCCGTCCGGTAGCGGACCTCCACCGTCACGGTCTGGGTCAGGGTATATTGCCGGTCAAAAAGCGTTTGAAGCTCACTCTGAACCTCGCCGATGGTAAACACCCCTTCGTGGAGGGCTGACAGAATGGAGATCAGCACATAGGGGTCATGGCCGATCTCGTCCAGGTCGAAGCGGTATTCATCGTAGCCGGGATAGTAGGTCTCGTAGTTGTCCAGCTCGTCTTGAAGCTTCGCCTCCAAATCCGCATAGGCCGCCTCCGCCGCCAGCATGTCCGCGTCCTC
Source organism: Eubacterium sp. An3 (assembly GCF_002159465.1). Taxonomy (NCBI): domain Bacteria; kingdom Bacillati; phylum Bacillota; class Clostridia; order Eubacteriales; family Eubacteriaceae; genus Eubacterium; species Eubacterium sp. An3. Next base: position 11,853 of record NZ_NFIR01000020.1, on the reverse strand, counting down.
GGAGAGATAGGAGGTCATAAAGACGCCGCTCACCCCGGAGCCGCCCATGATGGAGCAGGAGGACATCCCGCCGAACAAAAGCCCCACGCAGGCGCCGATCCCGATAATGAGCAGCACTACCCGGCTATGGTTCTTCACATAGACAAAGGTTTCCTTGAAGGCGTCCTTTGCCTTCTGCGCCGCGCTCTTTGTGGCAGCGGCGGTTTTCTTCGCCGTTTTTTCGGCCTGGCGGATCTCCTTTGCGTAGTTCCTCTGGATACGCTTCTTTTGCAGAAAACGGGAGACCGGATTGGAGGCGGCCAGGGCCGGATCGTCATGGAGCGCCTTTTGGTAAAGAAACTCCGCGTTTGCCTTGATGGAGGCATTTTCCGCCTTGACCGCATCCCGCCAGGGCTTCATGCGGTGCTCCCGGACAGCGGTACGGACGCCGCCCACAGCACGAGCGGCACCGCGCTCCACCAGTTCCTCGCCCTTATGCCCAGCCTCCACACCCACATTTTCATGTTCCACCTTGCGGACCTCCCCGTGGGCGGTGGCCTTCAATTCCTGTACCGGGCGGGAAAGCGGATTGTGCCGCAGATGGCCGTTAGGCTTTTTCTCCACATCCTCAAAGCGGAGGCGGGTCTTGCCTTTGCCTGCCGCCTCGTCAAAGATGCGCTCGGTCTTTAAGACCTTCTTTGTGGGGATGGCCTCCTTCGCCGCGTCCAGCTTATCCGCTGCCCGGTCAGAGCGACGGATTGCTTTTTGCAGGTCGGGGGAAGCGCGTTCTTCCTCGGTGAATTTCAGACGGGAAGAAGGGCGCTGCCGAACAGCCGAACCCTCCCGGACCGTATCCGCCTGGGCATTCGCTGCCTTTTTTGCCTTTCGCCGGTCATGGGCGCGGGCGATATGCTCCGCCGCTGCCGCCGCTGTTGTCACCGGCTCCTGTTCCGCGGAAAGATCAACCTCCGCCTCCCGGCTGCTGATGTTTGTGACCTCGCCCGTGGCAAGGTTCTCCGCCACCGCGCCGTCATGGGTCATTTTCTGCGTGACCTTTTCGGACGCTTTCAGTTCGTTCATGTTGCTTCACCTGCCTTTCCGTAGGGACAGATATTGACACACGCCCCTATTTCAATCATGGCGATATACCGGAAGATGGGGTATGCCTGGGGAGGGCAGACCGCGTTTCCCAATGTTTTCAGCCGCAGAGCCCGCCCATCCATCCGCTCCGTCATGCGGGGGACTCCATCGGGTTCCCGGTCCCAGAGGATACGTCCGTCCATCCTTTCGGGAAGCCCATCAGCCATTCCACCCAGTCCGGGTTCAAGGCCGCCGTATCCGATACCGGCTGCTCCTGGAACACCACCTGCGCCGACAGGTTCCCGTCTTTCTTCGCCGGATCGTAGGCAGAAGGTTTCAGGGTCGAGCGGAAGCCGTCCGATGCCACCGGGGTCAGATAGAACACCGCCGCCGACAGCGACAGGCTCCAGATCGAGCCGTTCCGGTTCCTCTTTCGGAAAATCCCATTGTCGGACAGGTACACATCCAGGCTTGCCGCGTCCCTGGCGGTCCCCTTGTCGGAGGCAAGGGGCGTGGGAAACATCAGCCGCGACGATAAAAGTTCGCTGGCGCTCATGCCATGCGCCGACGCCGCAAGCCGGAAATACGAATGGGAGAACAGCGTATCCCGCTTTTGCCAGGTCAAAAATCGTTTTGTCGAGCCCCATATCGATGAAGCCAGCAACATTTTCCCCAAGCACCCAACGGGGCCGCAGCTCGGCAATAACGCGGCACATCTCCGGCCATAGATAGCGTTCATCCGCAAAGCCTTTCCTCCGTCCGGCGGTGGAGAAGGGCTGGCAGGGGAAGCCGCCGGATATAACGGTGACTGTTTCAAGTCCTGTTTTTTCAAAAAACGCCTCCTTCGTGAATGTTGTGATATCCCGGAACCTGGGAACCTCCGGCCAATGCGCCTCCAGGACGGAATAAGGGAAATCCGCCCACTCGCACTGGCAGACGGTTTGAAACCCGGCGGCCTCCGCCGCCAGGTCCAGGCCGCCGATCCCGGAGAACAGGCTCACATGGGTCAATGTGGTTTTAATATTGTCGTTCACCTCCTAATTTTGAGCATAAGAAAACCCGCTTCAAGTCGAAGCGGGTTTCTTCTAAAGTCATCCTAGATTACCGAGACAAATTATATACTTTTTTTATTGCAGCTGTCCATTCTTCGGAGTTTCTTCCGTAATTCTTAAAAACATCAAAAGCATGAGTTAGTGCATCATAGATTTCTGATATACGATCACATACATCTTGAGTGACATCAAAATCTACACCATGTACTAAACCATTCCGATACATCCTAAGTTCATTTATTTCATTTAATAAAGAGCCATTTACAATTTCATTTAATCCTAGCACTTTAAGTGATTGGATGATTTGAGGTTTATAATTATAGCGGTAAGAATTCTGATCTTTCATGCACTCTTGAGCAAAATCTATAATCACACGTTCAAGCAAATTGTATGTTTTTAAGAACTCCCTAAAGTCGCCAGATGCTGATGCTGTTGATTGATAGTATTTTTCAGCACTCTTTTTCATCTTTTTTATTTCTTTATCTAATTTTCCTGGATCAAGCAACATTGTACCAAATGTCAAAATGGCAGTAATGCCAATCAGAAAAAGAAATAGGCTTTCGTTTATGACGAATGGGTAGATTGCCATCCAATTATGTAAGTCTATAATTCCTATCATGCACAAAAGAATTATTAACCCACAGGTGATTGCTATTAAAATAAGGATATGGAAATAACGATTAAGAATAGCAGTTGTGGCATCATAGAGTGTATCATCATCTTTCGTAGACTCTTTGAATTTATCTACAAAAAATACATACGCTGTCAATGTTAAACCGAACACTCCGCCAATTACTTGTGCCATTGCAGAAAAGAGATAGAGCAATTGATTTTCATTCAGCACAAATATGGCATCACAACACGCAGAAAGAATCACACTCAGAACAGTTGCAATTCCTATACTCCATAATAGTATTTTGCCAAAATAGCTCAATTGATTTTTCTTTTGCTTTTCCATATCCCTATCGCTCCTAAAAATCTATGAAATCATTATACCATATCCTTTTTGGAAAAAATAGTAGTGTTTATCTGTTTATCACTTCCTCCGGCTTCGTGGTCATAATGTTGTAAAGCTCGTTGTCCTGGGGGAAATCATCCATGAAGGGCAGGATCACATTCCCGAAAAAGATAAGCCCCTGTCCGGGGCCGGAATTGCTGATATGCGCCGCCTGCTGGGTGGAGATATTCAGACGCTCGCACAGTATCTTCCGGTCGCCGCTGGCCTGGTTCAGCAGATAAATAAAATCGCTGTTCTCAAAGATGTTCTCGATCTCCGGGGAGGCCAGCAGGTCCTTGATGTTCTGGGTGATCCCCGTGGGGATACCGCCCCATTTGCGGAAGCGTTTCCAAATCTCCACGCTCCAGCGCCCTACCTCGCCCCGCAGCAGAAGGTGGAACTCGTCCACATAGTATCTTGTGGATTTGCCTTCGCTCCGGTTCACCGTGACACGGTTCCACACCTGGTCCTGGATGACCAGCATCCCCAGGTTTTTGAGCTGTTTCCCCAACTCCTTGATATCAAAGCACACAAGGCGGTTGTTGATATCCACGTTGGTCCGGTGGTTAAAGACATTCAGCGAGCCATGCACATACAGCTCCAATGCGGCGGCGATCCTTGCGGCCTCCGGCTCCGGCTGCCGCTTGATCTCGTCGTAGAGGTCGCCCAGGATGGGGACATTCTCCGGCTTCGGGTCCGCCAGATAGGGACGGTAGACGATCCGCACCGCCCGGTCGATCACCGTCTTTTCCACCGGCTCCAGACCATTTCTGCCGCCCGCCGCCAGCTCGCAGAAGGACAGGATAAAGTCAGATTTCAGCGCCAGGGGGTTATCATCCTCGGAGTAGTTGAGGCTCATATCCATCGGGTTCACATACTGGCTGCTCGTGGGGGATATCTTGATGACTTGCCCGCCCAGGCGGTGGACCAGGGGGAAATACTCCGCCTCCGGGTCGCAGATAATGATATCGTCCTTTGTCACCAGGAACACGTTGAGGATTTCCCGCTTTGCGGAAAAGCTCTTGCCGCTGCCCGGTGTGCCAAGGATCAGGCCGTTGGGCGTCTTGAGCTGCTTGCGGTCCGCCAGGATCATGTTGCCGGAAGTAGCGTTCAGGCCGTAATACAGCGCCTCGCCGCCCTGGAAAAGCTCCTGGGAGATAAAGGGGACAAAGATCGCCACGGAGGAAGTGGTAAGCCCCCGTTCGATCCTGATCTGATTGACGCCTAAGGGGAGGGCGGACACAAGGCCCTGCTCCTGCTGAAAGTCCAGCCGTACCAGGTGGCAGTTATGCTTCTGTGCCACGGAGGACGCCCGGAAGATATCGTTCTCCAGCTTTTGCTTCGTGTCCGCCACGTTCACCACCAAGAAGGTCATTAAAAACATCCGCTCATTCCTGGTCTGCAAATCCCGGAGGATATTCTTTGCCTCGCCCGCGTAGGTGGCGATATCGGAGGGGATGATATCCATATCGAACCCTTCTCTGGCCGCCCGCTTCTGGGCGTCGATCTTCATGCTGTCCAGGTCGGTGATCTTGCGCTTGACTGTCTTGATCGCCTCATTCTGGTCCATGCTCCGGATATGGAGGCTCACAAAAATGGCGCTGTCCGTATCCAGAAGGTCGGCAAGCACCCGGTCATTCAGCTCCGGGGCCGTGATCTGCAAGAAGCTCACCGCCCCATATTTGCCTCCCATGCCAAAGCGCCTTGCCTCCCCGAAACGGAAGGAGGAAGGCGCGATAAAATCCTTGACCGACAGGCCGGAAGGCGCCAGCCAGTCCCATTCAAAGGAAAACCGCTCCCCGTCCGGGTGGAGGATGCCATGCAGCACCTCAAGCCACTCCTTCCCGCCCAGGGCCTCCGCCAATGCGCCCATTGCCTTAAAGTAATTGAGCGCGTCCAGTGTGATACGGGAGAACCGCGCCCTGGCCTCCTTGATGTTCTTCGCCTCAATGGCAAGCACCAGAAACTTTGTCTTGACCATGCCGTTATTGCCGTGTTCAAGCTGTCCCCGGAGCATATCCGTGTAGAGGGCGCGTACCCCGTCGAACCGGTCTCCCTGGGCGGCGATCTCAATTCGCTTTCGGAAATCCGCCTTGTTTACCTTCCGGCACACAAGGGAAAGCTCCATGCCGATAGAAGCGTCGTGGGCGTTATACATATCGCACAGGGCTTCAAAAATGGCCGTCTGGTCGTCCTTCTGGGCGAGCTGATAATTCACATCCTCAAATTCGATGCACCGGCTCCAGGTGGTATCATCCAACTTGCACAGCCCGTCTGGGTACATCTGCCGGAAGGGTAAGGTATCCTGGGCCGAATGGGGCTTTCCGTCGCCCCTGGCCGTTTCGATGATCCTTCGGATTTCCCGCTTTTCAGCGGCGGTCAGCTTTCGCTTTGCCTTTACCGGTGCCGCCTCCTTCGGCGGCTGCTTTCGATTTCTGAACAACCTTCTTCACCTCCTTCTCCGCTTGAATCTGCCGCTCTACGGCGGCATAGAAATTGTCTGTCTGATAAGGCCGTTCCTTCGGACGGAGAAAGACCGTCTGGATGATCTGGCCCGCGATCACCTCCAGCGGCTGCCCGTTCCGCTCATACATGGCGAGCAGGAACAGGGGCAGCATGACCACGATCATGCAGACCGTGGCGGTGCTGGAATTGACCGTTTTCCGGAGCAAAAAGAAAAGCGGTACTCCAATGAGTGCCGCCGCCCCGAAACACACAAGCTGCCGCCTGGTCAGGCCAAACAGCACCTTGCTTTTTACTTTTGTCAGGTCCTTCGGGACCGTTACATACGCCAATTTATCACCTCCAAAAGCAAAAGAGCAACCGCTACTCGCAGTTGCTCCTCATAAAAAGTATTTAGTTCAGTCAAAATCGACTCTACAATATAATAATTCAAAAATGACGATTTTCACGCATATACCGCCAGACGAATTATAAGACACTTGGTAGCGATACTGATTATCCTGCACTTCATTCCAAAACATAAATGCAGCCGATTCACCAGTGGATATGTTCTGCACGATGTATGGTGTCATACAGCTTCTCGATCCCACTTCTGGAAATAGATTTGTTTGCGGGATTTCTTCAAATCTATCAATATCTGCCTCGGACATATTAAAAACAAAATCATAGTCGATTTGTATATCGCTATCATCGAAACTGATATAATCAAGTTCAAAACCAGCATGTCCTTTTGCAAGTTTTATGAGAATACGACATAAGCGTTTTTCGTCAAAAGTATACTGAACAGTGCCATTAGTTACTTTTATTTGTTCATCAAGAAGCATTTTAAGGTTAGCGTTTTTTTCCAATCTCTGAGTTGTTGCCAAACTTCTGGAATACCCTCGATATATTGATTCTTTGAGTACATCCAAAAAACAGGCAACATATTCTTCATCATTGGAAAAACCGTTATTGCACTCAAAACATGCCGGGATAGTCGCTAAGTTATCTGGGTATGGCTCAATCAAAAATGCTTTTGACGGTACATGCTCTCTTGTTGTTGCTGGTTTTCCACAATAGATGCACCCATTTTCTTTAGATTTATCCCAAGAGGTGTAATATCCAAGTCCATCACTACCTCCAGGACGCTTTCTTTGTTCCATATAATCACCCCTAATTAAGGTAATTATAGCACAACTCCAATAGTTTTTCACCTCCTTAATGCGCCCCGAACAGACTCTTTGAGAGGCTGCCGGTTTTGAATAACGCAAAACACAGAAGCACCGTGTACCCCATGCAGGCCCAGATCGCCCCGGAAAGGTCCCCGCCCGTGGCAATGCTCTGGACCAGCACCGAATAAATACCCACGCACACCATGATAAGAAATGCCTGGAACGCCAGGGCGAACAGGGATTTCAAGTAGTTCTGCCCGGTAGAGCTCCAGTCCCGGTTTGTCATGGTGGCAAGGGGGATCGGCCCGATGGAGGTCGTCAGTAGGGTAAGAACCCAGCGCCTTGCCATATCGCTATGGCAGGTTTCCGAGAACTCCCCTCCGAACCGGACTTACACCTCTCGATGTATCCGGCTCTCCAGCTGTCAGTCTAATTTCCCAGCGTGTAACTTATCGTGACAGTCAATACAGAGTGCCATTGTCTTGCGCTTACGCCCGATCATGGCGATTTCCCATTGTTTTCTGCCGCTCAAGTCTTTGAGTTTTCGTACATGGTGTATTTCAATTGGTACATTCTCTGCACCGCACCACTCGCATTGACTCGCTTTCAGCCGCTTTATTAGGCTGTTGCGTCCGTAGTTCTCAAACACTCTTGCAATCACATCGGGATTGCCGCTTTCCACTTTGGTATCACGGCGAAACCCGTTGTTATAGAACAGCACCTTTCCAACCTTGCCGTTTTTCTTCGGATACTCCACAACAAAATCTTTCCCTTGACGGTACTTCTGAATAATTCTGCTGATTCGTGTCCGGTATTTTCCGGCAAAGGTCTTGAGCATACTGTATCTCATTACATAGTAGAAGTTGTTGAGGACGGACACATTGTTTGCGAGCCGGTAGTAGTTGTACAATCCACGGATTTCTGCGTTGTACTGGTTCAGGATTTCCAAATCATCCAGGTGCAACAGGCGGGTGCGCCGGACAGGTTCCCAAACCTCTTTATTTCCGTTCTGTTTGTCGTGTTTAATCTTGAGGGCATGATAGGAGAGCAGCCGCTTGACCCACTTGTCGTGGGGGACATAGAGCATGACTTTTCCGTTGTTTACTCGTCTGGTGGCCCCGGTTTTGGTCTTTTTGTTACACTCACCTTTGGCGATTGTGACCTCATACCCCAGGAACTTAGCAAAATCATGCCCGTGGGTAATCAGTGTTTTTTCCTCGGACATTTCCAGATGAAGATTTTCCCGGATGAAGCGCCCCACATCCTGTTTGACCTGTTCCGCGTCCGCTTTTCTGCCAATTACTCCAATCAGAAAATCATCGGCGTACCGAATATAGAAAACTCTTTTATAGCCTTCGTCCATTTGGTCGCTGTACGGTATTGACCGCAGACTGCGCCGCAGTTCTCTGATTTCGGCAAGTAAGCCCTCTTTTTCTTCCTCGCTCATTTTGGAGATGTTTCTTTTGAGCCTTTGCTCTTTTCCACGGCAGACATCCAATTTCTTCTTGAAGGCCGGATTGATTTTACGGCGCTCTCCGCAGTTGAATTTCTCTGCGTATTCCGCCATAAACTTATCCAGCTCGTTCAGATAAATGTTTGCAAGGATGGGGCTGATGATAGAGCCTTGCGGAGTACCGGAGTAAGTATTGTGGTAGTTCCAGTCCTCCATATATCCGGCTTTCAAAAACTTCCAGAGCAGACCAATAAAATGCTCGTCCGCAATCCGCTTGCGCAGAATGGCAATCAGCACATGGTGGTCTACATTGTCAAAACAGCCCTTTATGTCGCCCTCAACAAACCACTTTGTCCCTGTGAAATATTTCTGCACATATTTGAGCGCCGTATGGCAGCTTTTGTTTATGCGGAAGCCGTGGGAGTGGTCGCTGAAGGTTGGCTCGTAAATGCTCTCCAGTATGAGCCGCACCACCTCCTGTATCAGTTTGTCGTCGAATGACGGTATTCCCAAGGGGCGCATCTTCCCGTTGGATTTCGGGATATATGTTCTCCTTGCGGGGTTGGGCTGGTAGCTGAAATCCCGCATTTTTTCAATGAGGGCGTTGACCCTCACCATTCCCATGCCGTCAATCGTCTTGCCGTCTGTTCCGGCTGTCATATTGCCTGGTTTCGCCTGTATCCGCTGGTATGCCAGCAGATAGAATTGTGGATTGTACAGATTGCGGTATAACCGCTCGTACTTGTAACTCTGGTTACACGCCTTGGATTTTAGGCTTTCCAACACATTCTCAGGACTTCTCATAATGCCTCACGCACCTTTCCTTTTTATGAGTTGGTTAACATCCTGCCTTCCTTCGCCATGTAGACGGCTTTCCCGTCCTCGGACTACTACGAAGGCTCCGTTGCCTTGCCGGATATTCAGCGTCATCTTTCTTGGGGTTTTAATCCTTGAAATTTTTCACCTTGCGGCATTACGCATAGCCGGACGGTTCCGGCGTTCCGGTTTAGGCAATCTCCAGTTAGACACTTTGGGAAAAGCGTATTGTGATGTCGGAGTGGGTTTTCGTCCTTTTCCGCTTATTGCGGCTGGCTGTCATAAGTATCGTGCGGTTTGTGTATACCTGTCACATTCCGCTATGACATACGGCGAATACAACCATCCTGCGCCGCCGGGTCGAGTATCCCGCCTCGGACTGCCCTTAAAGCAGTTTAGCCTTGTTCCTCGTTCACAATGTTGCGTCTTGCCGCTCAGTCGTGGGTAGATGGTTTCCCCAACTTGCGACGTTTCCGGTACGCTATTGTCCCCCTTATGGTTTCCCTCCGGGGTAAACCGGCTGACGCTAAAGTGACGCTTTTTCAGCGTCTTTGATACTTTTCTTTACCGGCTTGCCAAAGCCGGATTCCCAAAATGCCCGCGCACCGCCTGCGGATTACAAGCGGCGCTTCTGGACGCGCGATATATTTCAATCATGCGCCCATACACCACAAGCATAATGCAGATTGACAGGGCTTTCATGGTAAGCCCTACAAAGAGGGATTGAAACCATAACCCCAAAAGACCGCCCACGCTCATAGCGTCGAGTTTTGCTTCAATGTCGGTAATGACAGTGGTAACGTCTATGCTTGTATCGGATATGATAACCCCCGCGCTCTGATTGACGACGCTCTGCGTAACGTCAAAAACTCCCATGACGATATTCCAAGTATTTGTTACCAGCAGCACCGCAACAAAGGTTTTGAAAATCCATTTGAAAAAAATCCAAGTGTCGAGATCGTGCAGATTGTTTTTTTCAATTACAAGCTGGATTAGTTCATAACACATGACAAAGGTAATGATAACGCCCGCAATCGGTACAATGACGTTTTCCGAAAGGCTGCGTATCATGTTGAATATGCCCGCGTTCCACCCGGCGGGGGTCGTGCCGACTTGCGTTGCAATTTCTCCAACCTCTGTATTTACGCTGTCAAACAAGCCGGAGAGGTTCGATAAAATCCCGTCTGTCAAAATGCCGCGAAACCAATCTTCAATCATCTGCCATATCAAAAGTTAATCCCTCCTTTCCCGCGCCCTCCCGTTTCCGAGAGGGCGCGGCGGGTGGTATTTGTTTTAGGCATTATCCAAAAAGTTTGGAAAGAAGCGGAACAAGGGTGCCGCCGATCAACGCGACGCCACCGCCCGCCATAAGCTGCTTCATGCCCTGGCTCTTTGCGCCCGGATTGTCGTTGCCGTAACCCTCCATGAGGTTGATAGCCCCCCAAATGCCAAGACCTGCGCCAAGCGCGATAACCAAAGTCTGCAATACACCAACTGCGCTGTTAAAGAAATCCATATAAACCTCGCTTTCTGCCGCTTTGCGGCTCAAAAAATGTTGTTGAAAATGAAAATGCCGCCGTTATTCCTCGGCGGCTGCGTCCTCGTCGGACAAATCTATTTCGTATATGTCAAAGGCTTCATCGGGCTTTACTATTGCCGGGCGGGTAGACATATACCGTTCCACATCAAAAGCGTTTTTCTTGTCGAAGTCGGAAAGGTATTTGTAGTTCGGGTGTTTCGTTATATCGTATTTGTCGCTTAAAAAGGGACGTACACCGCGTAGCTGCAAAATACATTTCCCACCGTCCATAACTGCTATTTCGTCCTGTGTCATCAACTCCTTTCCTAATTTTTGATAAGTAAGTCCATGAGAAACCTGCGTGCCGCGATTTTCGGAAGTGTTGAAACTGTCAATTGTTTCCCGTCCCAAGTTATCCGAAATATCCTTTGCATTTTTCCCACGTCCTCCCAAAAACAAGGTGCTGTCGGCATTATCAAGTATGATTTCTGCCGCGTCCTTGTAAATGGCTTTTAGCTGGCTCTGCGATTGCAGAATGATAGAAGCGGACATTTCCCGGCTGCGGATTGTGGCAATCAGTTTATCAAATCGGGGTATCTGTCCGATGTTCGCAAACTCGTCAAGCAAAAAGCGGACGTGAACAGGCAATTTGCCGTTATATTCGTCGTCCGCTTTGTCGCAAAGCAAATTGAAAAGCTGCGATTGCAGCATAGCGATAACAAAATTAAACGTGCTGTCCGTATCGCTCATTATGAGGAAAAGTGCGCTCTTTCTGTCGCCTAACGTGTCAAGTTCTAATTCGTCGTAGGACATGAGATCGCGCAATTCCTTAATATCAAAAGGCGCAAGCCTCGCACCGCAAGAAATGAGGATTGATTTTGCTGTTTTGCCCGAAACGAGTTGTCAAGGACTTTTTAATCAAATTCACAAAAAAGCCACAAAAAAGTGCCAGAAGCAGATTTTAGCTCCTGACACTTTTGCGGATGGGTTATTTGCTCCTGCTTAACAGTTCGTCGCAAAGGTACGCATATTCCGGCAGTTGGTCGATATAGGGTTGCCAGCGTCGCTTTATCTCGGCCAGTTCCAGCGGATCAGCGTCCTCGAAGTCGTGATCGTTTCCGGTCATTCCGAAAACATCCAGTGCTATATCGTTCAAGCACTCATAACAAAGACCGACAGCAGACTCTATCCAGTTGCCGGTGTCGATATAAACCGGGTCGATACATATTGCCAGCCACACATAGCCGACCTTGTCCGACCAAACCAAATCATAAGCGGTCATCTGCTGGATATGTTTCTCAAACACTTTGCGGACGCGCTCAATCTCATTTTTCTCTTTTTCT